>JACRLS010000311.1 GCA_016235225.1 Nitrospirota bacterium
ACGCCGCCCGGTTTCAGATCGTTGAAATAGTCGGTCAGTTCCGGGGTCAGGGTCTTGCCGGTGAACCCCAGCATGAAGAGTTGGCCGATGCGGTCCCGGAGAGTCATAAGAAAAGGTTGAGGCTTAGGTTAAGGCTGAGGGCAAGTTTCAGTGGACTCCGAGGAATCCACCTCAACCTAAACCTTTCGTCAATTCGGCAGCTTGGCCTGATCGATCAAAAACTGCAGCAACAGCCGCGTGCCGATGCCCGTCGGCCCTTTGGGAATGTACGCGCGCTCCCGCTCACTCCAGTCGGTGCTGGCGATATCCAGGTGGACCCAGGGCACCCCGGCTCCGACAAACTTGCTCAAGAAGAGGGCGGCGGTGATCATCCCGCCCCCGCGGCCGCCGATGTTGCGCATGTCGGCCACGTCGCTCTTGAGCTGCTCGAAATAGTCATCCCAGAGCGGCATTTCCCAGACGCGCTCGCCGGCCCGGTTCCCGGCCTCTCGAATCTGGGCCTTCAGTCCGTCCTGATTGCCGAACATGCCGATGGCAAACTGCCCGAGCGCGACCGCACAGGCCCCGGTGAGCGTCGCAATATCGACCACGGCTGCCGGCTTGAGCCGGCTTGCGTAGGCCAGGCCGTCGGCCAGAATCAGTCGGCCTTCCGCGTCCGTGTTCTGGACTTCGACCGTTTTGCCCGACAGGGTCTTCAGAATGTCCCCGGGTTTGATGGCGCGCCCGCCCGGCATGTTCTCGGTGGCCGGCAGGATGCCGATCACATGGAGCGGGAGCTGCAATCGGGCAGAGGCTCGGACCGTCGCGAGGACCTCCGCGCCCCCGGTCATGTCGGCTTTCATTTGTTCCATGTTCTCAGCCGGTTTCAAAGAGATTCCGCCGGTATCGAAGGTGATGGTCTTCCCGACCAGGACGATCGGCTTGCCGGCTTTCCCGTTGGAGCCGCGTCCCCCGCCTCGATATTCCAGGATGATGAACTTCGGCGGTTCGTGGCTGCCTCGCGCGACGCCCAGAAACGCGCCCATGCCAAGCTGCTCCACCTTTTTCTGTTCGAGAATCTTGACCTTCACACCCCGCTCTTTCCCGATGGCTCTGGCTTCCGCGGCAACGCGGGAGGGCGTCATGACATTCGAGGGGTGGTTGCACAGATCGCGCACGAAACTGGCGGCTTCGGCTCCCGCGCGTCCGCGCCGCACGCCTTCCCTGAGTTTCGCCACTCGCTCCGTGTGAGGCTCGATCAGGGTCATCCGGGACAGGGACTTTCCGGCCCCGTTCTGGTCGGTGCGATATTCGTTGAATTGATACAGCCCCAGGAGGGCGCCCTCCGTCATGGCTTGGGCGAGTTCCAACGGAGTGGTTCGGGGAATTCCCTGGCCGAGGACTGGGGTGACCAACGACGCCGCTCCGATCTGTCGCACGCGTTTGGCGACGCAGCCCATGGCCTGGCGAATCGTGTCGAGGCGCGCATCCTGCTTCTTCCCAAGGCCGACCAACAAGACGCGCTTGGCCGGGATTTCCCCCTGCGTATGGAGCACCACGATCTGCTGATTCTTGCCCTCGAATTCCTTGCAGCTCAGGAACGCGCGCAAGGCGCCTCCGAGCGCTTTGTCGACTGTCGCGGCGTCGCCCTTCAGAGACGCGTCATCTTCAAAATGACCGACGACCAGAACCTCGGCGACTTCTCCTTCTCCCTTGCCCTGCTTGACCGCGACATTCATCATCTGCATCCTTGCGGCTCCTCCATGTCTTTTCCTCTCCGGCGCGTGTCTCGTGACGGGGATTCACACTCCCCGCATGTCCGGATTCCAAATCAACTTGTGCAACTGGAGTTGGAACCGAACCGGAAGCCGGTCGGCCAGCACCCATTCGGCCAACTGCTTCGGTTCGAGCGCGCCGAACACCGGGCTGAAGAGGACGTGAGCACGGTGCCCTAAATCATACTGCGCCACGATCCCCGACGCCCAGGTATAGTCGGCGCGATCTTTGATGACGAACTTGGCTTCATCCTTCGAGGTCAGCCTGGTCACATTGGGCCAGTGCATGCGGTCCATCATACCACTGCCCGGGCATTTCACATCCAAAATTACGCGGGCGCGCGGGTCCAGCGGCGCGATGTCGATGGCGCCGCTCGTCTCGACCAGGACGGTATAGCCCTCGTCTCAGAGGCGCGCGATCAATGGAAAGGCTTCCGGTTGCGACAACGGTTCCCCGCCGGTCACCTCCACCAAGGGACAGCCATAACTCCGGACGGTTTCCAGAACGGCGTCCTGCGGAATTTCCGTTCCGCCGAAAAAGGTGTACTCGCTGTCGCACCACGCGCACCGGAGCGGACAGCCGGTGAGGCGGACGAACAGGCAGGGGAGCCCGGCGAAGGAGGACTCACCCTGGATACTGTGGAAGATCTCGGTGACGCGCATGTTAAAAAACTAACGCTGAACGATGAATGATGAACGATGAAGTTCTCGAATCCAGAAATCTGTCGTCAAGCAACAAAGAAGAAGCCTCTCCCTCGTTCATCGTTCCGCGTTCATACTTCATCGTTGCCCTCATTCCCATCTCGTGACCGGCCAGCCCTGTTGCGTGGCGATCCGGGCCATGCCTCGGATCGGATTCACCACCTGAGGATGCCCGACGGCTTGCAAGGTCTCGACGTCGCCGGGACTGTCCCCATAGGCATAGCTGGATGAGAGATCGAGTCCCAGCTCGACGCTCAACCGATGCACCACGTCCTGCTTCCCTGTCCCGTAGGGGAGCGGAGTCACCAGACGACCGGTATAGCGGTCGTTCTCGTGCTCCGGCGTCGCCGCAAAGACCTGGTCGACGAGCAGATGCCGGGCCAGGGGAGTCATGAGGAAATCAAGAGACCCGGTCAAAAAAACCACGGCATGGCCGGCCTCCCGATGCCGCTGGACCGACTCCGTCGCGGCGGAAGAGAGACATGGAATGACGCTGTCCCGGACGAACCGGTGGGCGAGTGGTTCGACCTCGGAGCGCCGGAGGCCTTCCAGGTACACTTTGCGTTCCCGGAGCGGGTGCAACGACAGGGGAGGCGTGTGGCGCAACAGATGGCCAATGCTTCGGAGCACTGCGCGGGGCCCGACCAGTCCACGGGACCAGAGAAATCGAAAAAACCGGACCTCGATGGCGGACCCGGGAATCAGCGTGTTGTCGACGTCGAAAAACGCGGCAACGGCGGTGTTGGCAGGCGATGATATAGATACTGGCACGTAGAACTCCATGTGTGGGCCCGGCATGAGTTCCGGGCCGTAGCCCGAGGCCGCACCGTCCCGATGCTGTGCAGGCTGCGTGGATTCTAGCCAAGCTCCTCTTCGTTGACAAGCCTTTGACGCCACTCCTATAATGCCACCTCGCACGTTGCCGAAGTGGTGGAATGGCAGACACGCACGTTTGAGGGGCGTGTGGCGCAAGCCGTGCGGGTTCAAGTCCCGCCTTCGGCACCAACCTTTCTCAATCCCATCGCCCAGTCTCCGGAGTAGCGCAGGCCTCTCAGCCGCAGTATACTGACAGTGTGGCCGATGATGGATGGAGCGCCTCCGGGCGCGTCGATCCCGAGCCGAACGCCATCCTGAAAGGGGGCGTGGGCGAAGTGGCCGCGTGCCTCGACGCTCCCCGCAACGAGCCGGCCTTCCTGCGACAGGAGGTGTGCGATGATACGTCGAACCGCGCCGGTCTTTATTCTTCTTCTTCTTCTCGGTCTCATCAGTCTCGCGAGTGAATCCGGGTGGGCATACCGCGAGTACTTTACCCCGCAGCAAAAGGAACAGCTCGCAAAAGTTCAAACGGTGATGGTCGAGGCCATTGCCCTCACCGACAAGGGGGCCGTGAACGCCAGGCCGTTTGCGGACATTGCCTCACAGGGCCTGGGTGAATTGGGGTATGCCGTCGTCACGGACGAGTCCAAGCCCCATGATGCGGTCTTCAAGGTCAAGTGCGAGCAGCGCAAGACTTGGGAAGGCACGACCTCGATGGGAGGCGATGCCGACCTGCCCGATTCCCCCTCCCGCATCTGGAAGGGGCCGGCCTGTCAGATGAGCTACGTACTCGGCAGCATGCAGATCAAGTGGCAGAAGGAGGTCCGGACCTCCTTCGAGGATGCCGTCGATGCGGCGAAAAAGGCCAATGTCGCGGATCCCGGTGACTATGCGATGGAACAACTCAAGGAGTTGCTCGGTCGGTACGATTTCCCCCTGCTGCTCGCGGCCGAGTGGGGACATGCCGACCGGCTGCTCAAGGTCCTCGATACGCAGGGAACCAGCCAACTGCGCAAACTCAAGGTGATCTCGCTGCTCGGCGCTCTCATGTCGGATGAAGCCTTGCCCATGCTGAAAGAGGCGCTGAAAGATAAGGATCTGGCCAAGGAGGCGGCCGTGGCGCTCGGCAACATCGGGCGTGACGGCATCCCCCTGTTGATCAACATTCTCAAAACCTCCAATCAGATTGAATTGCAAGCGGCCGCCGCGAAAGGTCTGGGGCAGGTGGGAGGGCTCCACGGCGATCCCGCGATTGTCCCGCCGCTGTTGGAGAAGCTGCAGGATCCCAAGACCGACTGGGCCGTTCTGACGGAGGTGGCCTGGGCCCTGGGAAAATTGCCGGACAAACGATCGATCGATCCGCTCTATGCGTTGGACAAGAAGCTCCAAGCCATACGCGATCCTGACAATCTGGTTTTGAAGAAGCTCAAAGAAGCGGTGTTTTGGGCCATCAAACAGTGCGATACGTGGGATCAGTATAGCTAGGACCAGGCATGAGGGGGGGGAGGGCCGACATCTCAAGGCAAGACGCGACCCTGCCTCCCGCATCTCCGCGTCATTTGACAATTCCGGCGTCGCTCTCCTAACGTGCACCCGGCCGGTCCGAGGCCGGCTAGGTGTATGAGACGATGACCGATTCCTCCCCTTCCCTTCCTTCAGCCAGGCCTCCCGACGTTCTGGAGCGTATCGCGCTTCAGATGGCGTCCAGTCTCGATCTCCAGGTCGTCCTCACCACGATTACCCAAGGGCTTGTCGAGGAGTTGGATGCGGCCTTCGCCCGGATCTGGCTGCTGGGCCCGGGGGATCTCTGTGCCGCCTGTTACAAGGCCGCGGCCTGCGCCGACAGGAGCCGGTGCCTGCACCTGGCGGCCAGTGCCGGACTCTACACGAATCTGAACGGCGAGTATCGACGCACCCCGCTCGGGGCTCTGAAGATCGGCAAGATTGCGCAGGGGTGGGGTGCGGTGTTCACCAACGACGTGCTCGGCGACGAGCGGCTACCCAACAAATCCTGGATGAGTGAAAACCGCCTCCAGTCCTTTGCGGGCTATCCCCTGTCGTTTCGGCAGGAACTCCTGGGCGTGCTGGCGATGTTCGGCCGCCGGCCTCTCACGGAAGCGGAGTTCAACCGCCTGGCTGTATTCGCCCACGAAGCCGCGATCGCCATTAAGAATGCGCAGCTCTTCACGGAAGTCGAGCAGCTCAAGAACCGGTTGCACGCGGAGAATCTCTATCTCCGCGAAGAGATCAAGGTGGAGCACAATTTTGGAGAGATCATCGGCCAGAGCGAGGCGATCAAGGCCGTCTTGAAACTCGTCGAACAGGTGGCGCCCACCGATTCCACCGTTCTCATTCAGGGGGAAACCGGGACGGGCAAGGAGCTCATCGCGCGGGCCCTCCACAATCTGAGCGCGCGCAAGGCTCGCCCCTTTGTGCGGGTAAATTGCGGCGCCATCCCGGCCACACTCGTCGAAAGCGAATTGTTCGGTCATGAAAAGGGCGCTTTCACCAGTGCTATACAGCGCCGCATCGGACGCTTCGAACTGGCCGACGGGGGCACCATCTTTCTGGATGAAGTCGGAGAGCTGCCGCTAGACGCGCAGGTGAAATTACTTCGCGTCCTTCAGGAGCAGGAATTTGAGCGGCTCGGCGGGACCCAACTGAAAGGTCAACGTGCGGGTGATCGCCGCCACCAACCGCGACCTCCATGCCATCGTCAAGGCCGGATCGTTTCGCGCCGACCTGCTCTACCGGTTGCACGTGTTTCCCATCGTCGTCCCCCCGCTACGCGACCGATCCACGGACGTTCCGCCTCTGGTCACGCTTTTCATGAACAAGTTCGCCAAGAAGCTGGGAAAACGACTTGACGGCGTCTCCCAGGCGACGATGGAACGCCTCCAACGGTATGCCTGGCCCGGCAATGTGCGCGAGTTAGAGAATGTCATCGAGCGGGCGGCCATTCTCGCCCAGGGGCAGATGGTTCAGATCGATGAGTCCTTCGATGCTCGAGCGCCTGTCGACGAGAGTTCGGCCACCGGCACCTTGGAGGAGGTCGAACGAGCACACATTCTGCGGATCCTCCACGAACTGGAATGGACGATCGAAGGCAAGCAGGGGGCGGCGGTGCGCCTGGGTCTCCATCCCAACACCTTGCGATCGCGCATGCAGAAGCTCGGCATCAAAAAGCCTCGACCCACGTCCTAGCAGTCTCCTCTGGCCTTCATTGTCCACGAGATTTCGTGGCTCCACGAAATCTCGTGGATACATCAGAGCCATTCTCGTGCCGGCCACAGAGCGAAGCCATCCCTAAGTCGTTGTCTTGTATTGCCTTTTCTCCTCTCTCTACGTCTGGGCAAGTCCTGGCACTGCGCTTGCGATATTCATCAAATGCGATGGCAAACGGGCAGAACGGAGGGAAGGCGTTGAACAACCACACATCAGACAGTA
>JACRLS010000020.1 GCA_016235225.1 Nitrospirota bacterium
TGCCTTGCGGATCTCTCCTTCGCCCGACTGGCTGGACGACATCGAGCCGTTGGCCAGCACGAAGCCGGCGAGCCCGGCAGGTGCCAGGTGGTGGATGAAGTGCTGCACCCAGGCGTAGTTGGCGTTGCCCGCGGGCGGCACGCCGTAGACCCAGCGTTTGTCGTCCTTGAGCAACTCGCCGCGCCAGTCGCTGTCGTTGAAGGGCGGATTGGCCAGCACGAAGTCAGCCTTGAGGTCGGGGTGCTTGTCGCTGTGAAACGTGTCACCGTGGGCGATCTGCGCGTCGATGCCGCGGATGGCGAGGTTCATCTTGGCCAGTCGCCAAGTAGTGTAGTTTGACTCCTGGCCGTAGATGGAGATGTCACCGAGCTTGCCGCTGTGAGCCTCAATGAACTTCTCGCTGCTCACGAACATACCGCCTGAACCGCAACAAGGGTCATACACACGGCCCTTGTAGGGCGCCAGCATCTCGACCAGCACGCGTACGACTCGCGAGGGCGTATAGAACTGCCCGCCCTTCTTCCCCTCGGCGCTCGCGAACTGCGAGAGGAAGTATTCGTAGACGCGACCGAGCGTGTCTTTGGCGCGATCGGCCGCGCTGCCCAGCGCGATGTCGGACACGAGATTAATGAGCTGGCCCAGCCGCTGCTTGTCGAGGCCGGGCCGGGCATAATCCTTGGGAACCGAAGTCTTTCGGCAGTACGGTCTTGAGGGAGGGGTTGTCGCGCTCGATGGCGCTCATGGCGTCGTCCACCAGCTTGCCGATGCTGGGTTGTGGGGCCTTTGCCTTCAGGTGACTCCAGCGTGCCTCCTTCGGCACCCAGAAAATGCTGGCGGCTTTGTACTCGTCGGGGTCCTCAGGGTCGGCGCCTTTCTTGCGCTGTGTTTCGAGCTCGGCGTGCTTCGCCTCGAAGGCATCAGAGATGTACTTGAGGAAGATCAGGCCCAGGACGACGTGCTTGTACTCCGCCGCGTCCATGTTGTTGCGGAGGCCGTCGGCCATCTGCTACAGCTTGGCCTCGAAGCCGAGGTTCGCGGTAGTCGTTCCTTTCGAATCAACCTTCCGTTTGTGCGCCATTGATGGAATTATCCCCCCGTTTTCCAGTCCCAAGTCGACCCTATCAATGGCTGAGGGATACGCTTTTCTACGCGAGAAATCAATCGGTTGGGGCAGCGGACATAGAAGGATTGTTTGGTGCCTATAGCATCAGTAAGGTGGTGAAGAGGGCTGGAACGGCGTCGCAGTGTCGTCTACTGAAGGCCGTCTCTGCGCGGCAGACTGCCGATGGCCGTCAATCCAACCAGTCTTTTTCTTTGAGCTTCCGCGGAAGGTATTTCTTGGTGAGGTATTGGAAGTCTTTGTTGGCGAGGGCGTCCAGTTCGTATTTCAGGCCGCTGGAGAGCATGCGCTTGATTTCCTGCTGCCAGGCAGGTTTCTGGAACCACTGATAGTTGAGCAGCTCTTTTGCGCGGGTGATGTCCTTCTCGTTGAGTTTGATGCCGACGTTGCGGGGCAGCCCATAGCGTTCGGGGTCGGCGCTGGACAAACCCATGAATTTCGCCTTCGGAATCGCCATGCGCTGGCTCTCGAACGCGAGATTGATCGAGCCCTGCTTGATCACCGAGTAGATGTAGTACCCCCAGGGATCATTGTCGACCAGCACGTACACCGGCAACCGGTATTCTTCGTGCATCCGTCGCGCCAAGCGCCGCACCCCGCGGGGCGGTTGCCCGTTGCCGGTCAGCAGCACGCAGTTATACCGGCGCCAGAACTTGTCTTCCGAGAGCCGGTTCCACTGCGTGCCTTTCTCCACCAGCAGCACGAAGTCGGCCGTGCAGCGCCGGATGTCCACATACTCCGGCTCCACGATCGAGGGCACCGAATAGCCTCCCTTCCCGAGTTTGGCGCAGTCCACACGGTCGCCGTCGTCCTCCAACACAAGCGGGCCCACCACGCTGCCGCCGTTCTCTGCCCGCACATGGAGTTCCTCGCGAAGCGCGGCGAGCGAGACTTCCAGATCTTCGATGATCGGATCGGATTCGTCCTGCGTGTCGAAGGTGTTTTCGTGCGAGTCCTGAATCGTGTGTTTCGTCCGATAGTAGATTTCGCGGAGCGACGTGGTGAGCGCCGCGCGCTGGAGCTCGGACAACGCATCGGCCACCAGCATCGTCTGCATAAATTTCTTCGCCATGCCGACGTTGAAGAAGGAGCGGGCCTGCTTCTTGTGGCCCATCTCGATCATGCCCTTGCGCTCGTTGAACGACACGTTCGAGAGGGCGCGGATGGGAATGGCCAACGTGGGGTCTTTCGACCGTTGCGCAGCCGTGACGACCAGATCCGCCAACCCCACGAGCTTCTTCTCGACCACCCCGTTCTTCTTGTGCTTTGCCGTCTGCGCCATGCGAGGACCTACCTCTTCCTACGCGCGACGGGAGCCTTCCCTGACTTGCCGGCCTTCCCGGCAGCAACCGCGTTCTTACCGGAAGGCGTTTCCACTGAAAACAGTCCCAACTGGTCCGCATGCTTCCCTGACCGCTTGGCGCTCGGGGCCGACAGCTTCTTCGAGGCACGCTTCTGCTGCTTCGACGACGTGCCGACCGGCTTTTCCTCGTCGAGCCATTCGACCTGGGCGGCCTCCTCAGTCGGTGGAACCACGCTGGGCACCGCCGCGGCGACCTCGACTTCTCCTTCAATCCCTTCCGGCGTGACGATAATCGAGTGCGGCAGCCCTTCCGGTCCGGCTCCCGCCTTGCCCAAGGCTTCGTCGGTTTTCAACCCGCCGGTACGGGACGAGGCGATCTTCTGCAACTGCGCCTTCAACTTCTCCGTGGGCAGCTTCCCGCCTTTGAGGCGGTTGCAGGCCTCGACCACTTCTTCTATGTAGAGTTCGAAAATATTGCGCCGGCGATATTCACTCTGTGCCCGCTCGCGCCGCCGCAAAAAAAGTCCCAGCCGACGACCGCACTCGCGCAGGGCCAGGGTAATCTCCTTCTGAATTTCGTCGTAGTCGGCAATGGCCTCCTTGCTCTCACTCGTGAAGGGTACCCACACCGAAGCCATGTGGACGAAGATCACCATCGGCCCGGCAGGCAGCGCCCCGCGGGACTGTGTGATCCCATAGTTGCGCCAGGTGGTATCGAGGACCGCCTTGAAGGTCGCGCAGGCCGATTGCTGATAGAGCAGGGGCACGCGGTTGGCGTAGCGGATCACGCGGGCGAGTTCCGAGTCCTCGTCCCGTTCCTCCCCTTCGGCCAGCGGCGCCGAGGCCTGCGTGGTCTTCGCCGCCTCGTCAGGCCCTTTGCCGAAGGCCAATCCGGCCTCGATGATGAACGGGTTGCCGCGATAGACCGTCGGCGGACGACTCACCGCCGTATAGAATTCCCCTTTGATCTGTTTGTACAGGCCGGAGAGAATCGCCTTCTCGCCGATCGGCGAGAGGCAGTTCGTCGGCGGCGCCATGATTTTCGTGGTCTGAATCGTCTTGTACAGTGTCTCCGCCACCGAGCCATGGATCGAGCGGGGCTTTCCGCCCGGCGACACCTTGGCCGTCTTGCAGATCTCGTCGGCCACGTGAGGCGAAACCCGGCAGAAATCGCTCGACAAAAAGCCCGAGACCTGGTGGCTCTTCGTATCGTGCAGCATCTTGAGGAACATGCCGAACTCGATGCCGTAGGGGTGAGGCTTGATCTCGCGGGGCGCCGGCGGCAGCTCGTGGTACGTGCGCGGAAACTCCTTCGTCTCGCCCTCCGGCGTCCGGTAGATGAGCTTCACATGGGGATTCGCAATGGAGGTCTGTTCCAGGTACTCGTCGACTGAGGCGCGGCCTTTCTGATACCGGCCTTCAACCTCGATGGACACTTGCGTGCCCTGAGGCTGATCCCATTCGACCTGTTTGTTCTCATGAACAAGGGGTTCGTTCTTCTTGGTATCGATCTGAACTTCGAAATAATGCGCCGCGGCCTTCGGCCCCGTGCGGGAAATAATCTTCACCGGCTTCCCGGTCGTCAATTGGCCGTACATGCCCGCCGCTGAAATGCCGATCCCCTGCTGGCCGCGGCTCATCCGTAAGCGATGGAACTTGGACCCATACAAGAGCTTCGCGAAAATGCGGGGAATGTGCTGGCGGACGATGCCGGGGCCGTTGTCCATGACCGTCACGCGAAAGCGCGTCGCCTGGCTCGCCGGAGGTGGGGTGCCACCGCTCTCCACGACTTCCAGATGCACCGTGACATCCGGCAGAATGCCGGCTTCCTCGCAGGCATCCAGCGCATTATCGACTGCTTCCTTCACGCAGGTCAGGAGCGCCTTGCGCGGATTGTCGAAGCCGAGGAGATGCCGATTCTTGGTAAAAAACTCGGAAACGGAAATTTCCCGCTGTCGCGCGCCCATCTCCACCGCCGTCACCGTCTGGGTGGGCTTTGCGGCTTTCGCGGCGGGCTTCTTCTCAGGTTTCGGAGCGACGGCTGTTTGTGTCTTCTTCGCCATTCAGCGACTCACCAAGTCACGTACAGAGAGATTCACCCGCACGCACGGCACGGGCTGGTCGACCATCACCACATGGATATGGGGAAGCGCCAGGTGTGGCAAAACGAGGCTCCAGTATACACAGATTATTCCTCTCATCAAGCCCCGATATGACAGGAGGAATCACTGTGGACGCGCCATACAGTTGCTATGGTTGTTGACTGCCACCGTCGTAGAGAAGGAGATGTGCGGGCAAATGGACCTGGCTACGAGCGTGAGGAGAGGACGGGAATTTCTCTGAGGAGCGTAGAGGGTTTTTCCGGTTCTTGCGAGTGAGCCTTGTGGTCCGGGGCCTCGGCGGCGGGGTCCTCGTGAGCGCCTTCGGCTTCCTGCTCTTTCGCCATGAGTTCGACTTCGGTGATGAGGGTGTCCATCAGCTCGTCCATCGGCACTTTGCGGACCAGCTTGCCCCTCTTGAACAGAATGCCCTTCCCTTCGCCGCCCGCGATGCCGATGTCCGCTTCCTTTCCTTCGCCGATACCGTTCACGACGCAGCCGAGGACCGAGACGTTCAACGGGGTCTTGATGTGGCCGAGCTTCTTTTCCAGCTCGTTGGCCATCCGGATCACGTCGATTTCGACGCGGCCGCAGGTGGGACAGGCGATGACGTTGATCCCACGGTGGCGCAGTTCCAGCGACTTGAGGATTTCAAACCCGACTTTCACTTCTTCGACCGGATCGGCCGCCAGCGATACGCGTAACGTATCGCCGATCCCCTGCGTCAGCAGCCAGCCGAGCCCGACGGCGGATTTCACGGCCCCGGTCATGGCGGTCCCCGCCTCGGTAATCCCGATATGCAGCGGGTAGTTGCTCTGCTGCGCAAACAGATAGTAGGCATCGATGGCCATGTGCACATCCGAAGCCTTGAGCGACACCTTCATGTTCGTAAAGCCGACGTCTTCGAGCGCGTTCACGGCATTCAACGCCGACTCCGCCAGGGCTTCCGCCGTGTGGTAACCGTACTTGTCCAAGAGAAATCGCTCGAGCGAGCCGCCGTTCACGCCGACCCGGAGGGGCAGGCCCCGATCGTTGACGGCCTTGATCACCTCTTCAACCTTCCACCAGGCGCCGATGTTGCCGGGATTGATGCGGACGCAATCGACGACCTTGGCCGCCGCAAGGGCGAGGCGATGGTCGAAATGAATGTCGGCGATCAACGGCACGGTCATCGCCGCCTTGATCTTGGGCAGGGCGGCCGCGGCTTCGGTATCGGGCACCGCGACGCGAATCAGCTCGCAACCGGCCGCCTCGAGTTGGCGGATCTGCTCGACAGTGGCCGCCACATCCCTGGTATCCGTGCTGCACATGGACTGCACAGACACCGGCGCTCCGCCGCCGATCTTGACATTGCCGACCTGAACCTGCTTTGTCTTCTTCCGCGTAATATGCATGAATCTCTTGTCTGTGCGCTTTGACGCCTAACCCCTTACTCCTGACTCCTTACGTCTTCCCTAGCTCCCCTGCTCGTCCCCTGCCGTCATGAAATCTCGGATCGCTGACGAGCGAACTCCCGCACGCGAGTCGACCGGACTTTTCCCTAGTAAGTCTTTGACGCCTTGATAAATGCCTTCTGCGGTCAACCCGTACTTTTCGCGAAGCAGATCCTGAGGCCCCTGTTCGATATACCAATCCGGAAGCCCGATGAGCTTCGTGGCCAGATGCGTGACACCCGCTTCAGACAGGGCTTCGAGCACCGCAGAGCCGAACCCGCCCATGCGAGTCCCCTCTTCGACGGTCACCAGATGCCGGACCTGCTTGGCGATCCGCGTGATGAGCTCAGCATCCAGCGGCTTCACGAACCGCGCATTGACCACCGCCGTTGAGATGCCCTCGCGCCGGAGCCGCTCGGCTGCCTGCGCGGCCTGCCAGACCGGAGCACCCACCGCGATGATGGCCACGTCCGTACCGTCCGCCAGCAACTCGCCCTTGCCGACCGGCAAGGCCACAGGCTCGGGATCCATCGCGACGCCCAGGCTGACCCCGCGCGGATAGCGCACAGCCACGGGGCCGTCGTGCGTCACGGAGGTTTTCACCATGTGCTGGAGTTCGTTCTCGTCCTTCGGCGCCATCACCACCATGTTCGGCACATGGCGCAGATAGGCGTAGTCAAACGCCCCGTGGTGCGTGGTGCCGTCTTCCGCGACCAACCCGCCGCGGTCGATACAGAAGGCGACCGGCAAGTTCTGCGTCGCCACGTCATGCACCACCTGATCGTAGGCACGCTGCAAGAAGGTCGAGTACATCGCCACGACCGGCCTGGCCCCTTGCGCCGCTAACCCGGCCGCAAAGGTGACCGCATGCTGCTCGGCGATGCCGACGTCATAGATCCGCTTGGGGAACTCTCTCTCGAACGCGTTCAGCCCGGTGCCCTCACACATCGCCGCCGTGATGGCTACGATCCGCTTGTCGGCCCGCGCCGCCTTCACGAGCGCATTCACCGCGATCGTCGTGTAGCTCGGCCGGACGGCTTTCTTCGCAGGCTCGCCGGTCTCCTTGATGAAGGCTGGACAGGCGTGGAACCAGATCGAATTCTTCATGGCGGGTTCGTAGCCCAGTCCCTTCTTGGTAATCACGTGCAGGAGGGTCGGGCCCTTGAGCTTGACGACGTTTTGCAACGAAGGTAACAGATGTTCAAAATTGTGTCCGTCGATGGGCCCCACATAGCGGAAGCCCAGCTCCTCGAACAGAAGCCCCGGGAGCACCACGCCCTTGGCCAATTCCTCGGCCCGCCGCGCGAACTTCTTCACTTCCCCGCCGATGTGAGGAATCGCTTCCAGGAAATGTGCGGCTTCTTCACGAATCTTGGTATAGAAGTCGCCGGTGAAGGTGCGATTGAGGTAGGAGGAAATGGCCCCCACGTTGCGCGAAATGGACATCTGGTTGTCGTTCAACACGACGAGGAAGTCCTTGCCGGTTCCGCCGGCGTGATGCAGCCCTTCCAGCGTCATCCCAGCCGTCAGCGCCCCGTCCCCGACGACGCAGACCACCTTGTGGTTCCCGCCCAGGCGTTCACGGGCTTCGACCATGCCGTAGGCCGCCGACACCCCGGTGCCTGCATGGCCGGCATTGAATGTGTCGTACTCGCTCTCCTCCCGCTTGCAGAACCCGCTCAA
>JACRLS010000266.1 GCA_016235225.1 Nitrospirota bacterium
CCTCTCTTTTTTGATCTGTTCTGGAATGTTCGTTCAAGACAGATGACTGGAGGGACTTCCATGAAGCTGGATGATCACCCAACGGCCCAACCGGCGCGCAGGAAACTCTCGCAACAGTCCTTACCGGTTTCAGTGAGCGCGCTGGATGCTGAGGGGCTTCGAAAACTCTGCCTCGATGCGGGGGCAGACGACGTAGGCTTCGTGGAGTTGGGACGACCGGCACTGGCCGATCAACGGGACGATATTCTTCGGATCTTCCCGCGGGCACAGTCGTTCATCAGTCTCGTCGTGCGGATGAACCGCGAGCCGATTCGCAGCCCTGCCCGATCTGTCGCCAACTTGGAGTTTCATCACGCCGGTGATCGCGTGAACGAAGTCGCCCGTACGATCGTGGAGGCACTCGAGGCTCGCGGGGTGCGGGCCCTGAATCCGTCGACGGGATTCCCCATGGAGATGGAGCGCTTTCCCGGGAAGATCTGGGTGATCTCGCATAAACCGGTCGCAGTGGCGGCTGGACTCGGCCGGATGGGTATTCACCGGAACGTGATTCATCCCAAGTTCGGCAATTTCGTTCTCTTGGGCACGATTGTCCTGGATACCGAGATCAGCGCCTACGATGCCCCGATCGCCTACAACCCTTGCCTGGAATGCAAGCTCTGCGTGGCGGCTTGCCCGACCGGTGCCATCGGCACCGATGGCCGTTTCGACTTCTCCGCCTGCTATACGCACAACTACCGGGAGTTCATGGGCGGCTTTACCGATTGGGTCGAACAGATCGCGGACAGTCCGAATGCGAAGGCGTATCGCCGAAAGGTGAGCGACGCAGAATCGACCTCCATATGGCAAAGCTTGTCGTTCGGCGCCAACTACAAGGCCGCCTACTGCCTCGCAGTGTGTCCGGCTGGTGAGGAAGTTATCGCGCCGTTCTTGATAGATCGAAAGTCCTTCACCGCCGCCGTGGTGACACCCCTCCAGGACAAGATCGAACCGGTCTATGTTGTTCCTGGGTCCGATGCCGAATCGCACGTGACCAAGCGCTTCCCGCAGAAAACCATCAAACGAGTGGGCAATGGACTGCGCCCCCACTCGATCGATCAATTCTTGGCCGGCCTCCCGAACGCCTTTCAGCGAGGGAAAGCGGAAGGTCTCGACGCGACCTATCACTTTGTTTTTACAGGTGCCGAGGCGCGCCACGCCACCGTCGCCATTCGAGACAAACAGATCGCTGTGCAGGACGGTCTTGTCGGAGAGCCGCGTCTCCGCATCACCGCCGATAGTCGCACGTGGCTCAAGTTCGTTCGCAAGGAAGGCAGCCTGATTGGGGCCTTGCTGACGCGCAGGATTCGCTTCAAAGGATCGCCGAGGCTGCTGATGGCATTTGGTAAATGTTTCCCGTCGTGAGTAGGGAGTGGAGACGCTGATGATTTGCCGTATCTGGCACGGCTGGGCCACAGAGGCAAACGCCGATGCGTATGAGCGCCTCCTGCGCAGCGAGATCTTTGTCGGCATCCTTCGGCGAGAGATCCCCGGTTTCCAGGCTATCGACCTACTCAGACGCTCTGTGCCTGGCGGCGCCGAGTTCGTGACCTTGATGTGGTTCGACTCCATCGAAGCCGTGCAGAGCTTCGCGGGTCCGGACTATGAGGCTGCCGTTGTTCCACCGGAAGCACGGCAGCTCTTGATGCGCTTCGATAGCCGGTCGGCGCATTACACCGTGACAGAGCGGCGGTCCGCGTCGTAGCTCGCCAGATGGACTTGCGGTTGGAGCGTGGGTTTGACACTTGGCAGGACGACGCAACGAAATCGTGCGGGACGCCAATTAAAGGATAAGACAGGGGTCACAACAACAGAGGAGGGGGTAATGGCAACCAAACCGTACAAACAACTCGGCTGTCTCGATGTGAATCGGCAGGGCGACTGCGCGTTTCAGGTGCGCGCGGAAACAGAAGAAGAAATCCTGCGACTCGGTGCGGAGCACGCCAAACATTGTCACTCCAAGAAGACGCTGCCATCCGACATGGCCCACGAGTACGAGCGCGATCAAGACGGTGACGGTCAACGTCTAGCAGGCTGCGGAAAAACCTATTTTGTGGTTCGACAGGCCCACCACGAACGGGAAAACTCCTTGCTTTTCAGCACTCCCTCCGTTCGCCCTGAGGCTTTCGAAGGGTGAACGGAGAGTTTTTCCGCAGCCTGCTAGGCGTCGAGGTCAGAATGGGTATGCCATCACAATCACAGAAAGTGGAGGAGCCGTCATGACGACAGTGGAAATCGGCAAGGAACTGGTCGCCTTGTGCAGGCAGGGCAAGAATCAAGAGGCGATCGATCGATTCTACTCACCGAATATTGAGAGCGTCGAACCCGTCACCATGCCGGGCATGGAACAGACCCAGAGGGGGATCGCGAAGACCAAGGAGAAAAATCAATGGTGGGTGGAGAACCACGAAGTGCATGGGGGCGTGGCCGAAGGACCGTTCCCCCATGGCGACCGGTTTATCGTGCGATTCAAGTATGATGTGACGCCCAAGCACACAGGGAAGCGCATGACCATGGAGGAAATGGGCCTGTTCACCGTTCAGAACGGAAAGATAGTGAAAGAAGAGTTCTTCTACACGATGGGATAATCGACCATTCATCCGTCTCATCGCGGCATGCGAAGACCACGATCATGATCGGGAACGTCTCTCGCATCGCCGCATGAATCAGGCCGCACCTTCGTCACCCGAGGGCGCGGCCTGACAATCATTCCACGAAGGGGATGACACTATGGGCATGAAACCGTATTGGCTAGCCGTGCTGGCGTATGTTGTCTGTACGTTCCTGATTGCCGCCCCCTGGCACCTGGTCTTGTTCAAACCGGTGTACGACGAACTCGCGATTTTCACGAGGAAGGAGCCACTCATTCCTCTTGGCCTCTTGTCGATGCTGATTCAAGGGCTCGTCTTGAGTTCTCTGTATCCTCTCGTTGCCCAAGGCAGGCACTCGGCGAAAACCGGCGCCATGTTCGGCTTGCTCATGGGGGTGCTGCTGGCAAGTTCCGCCGTCTTCGCCGAAGCCGGGAAGCAGAATGTGACGTCGTTGTCCACCTGGTTGCTGCTTGAAAGCGGATACTACCTGTTCCAGTTCGCCGTGGTGGGCGCCATCATGGGGTTGGTCTACAGCACGGTTCCCTCACGAGGAGAACGCTAGGTCGCTCGTTCCAGTGTCACAACCATCAAGCACGCGTCGACGAAACGGGAGCACCATGTTGTCATGGCCTACAACGAGCCACTCGCGGAACGAGTCCGGACGATCATGACGGCTGGCGTTTGCTCCAGGAAAAGAAGATGTTCGGCGGGCTGACCTGGCTGACGAAGGGCAGGATGTTCGCGGGCATGCTGAAAGACGAGTTGGTCGTCCGGGTGGGCCCCGAGGCCTACGAGCAGGCGTTAAAGAAACCTCACACGCGGCCGATGGATTTCACCGGACGGCCGATCACCGGGTTCGTCTTCGTCGGTTCTCAGGGGCGCGACAACGAAGAAACAGTTGGCGGCATGGGTGAGGCGGGGGTATGCCTTTGCCGCAGGACTCGCGTCCTCAGCCCCTCGTCGCCCAAGGCCAGGTCGGCGCCGACGGCGCCAGCCCGTACGATTCATGTCGGTTCGACGCGTTGCACCCCTTCCATCGGAAGAGCAACGGGGACCCGGCCGAAGAAGCTGACAGCCAATAGGAGGGAGCAGGCTCCGCCGTCAGCCCCTCGACCTTGCTCGGGGTCCTGAGGCACTCGATGGACGGCGGTGCCTCTTCCCGCAGTACGTTCCGGGCCTGAAGAAGAACTCGGATTCGCCGCGCGCGGACGAGGCGATCAGAAAAGTAGAATAAGCTGCCCCCCTTTTCTCCCTCAGGGGTGATTGTCCCCTTTCGGACGTGTCCACGCAAACGGGGCTAGCTCAGAATGTCCCCATAATTGTCCTCCTTACCCCACCCAGCCCAGGACCTCGGACTCGCGGACGAGAACGACTTCCTTACCGTCCAGATCGACTTTGGTCGTTCCGTATTTCTCGTAGAGGACCTGATCGCCCGGTTTGAGGACCGTGGGCTTGAAGACCTTTTCCTCTTTTCCTTTGGGTTTACTGCCCCCCTTCTTTTCCGGTGTTTCCCAGCGCCCCTTCCCCACGGCCAGGACCTTTCCTTCTATAGGACTCTCCTTGGCCGTGTCGGGGATGAACAACCCCCCGGCGGTCTGTTCCTTGGCCTCCGACGGTTCGATCAGTGCCCAATCCTGTAACGGTTGAATTCCCATGGTGATTCCTCCTCCTTGATCATAAATGGGGGGCATTGCTTGGCTTGATACCCGCGCATCCGGGGTTTCCGTTGCGGACTGGGGATCGTACACTCATGGTGGCAAAGACCACGGCCTCGAAGATCCAGCGTGCGGAGGGTGGACGCTCCCGGTCAGATGGTTCCATGCTCACGATTCACCTTCATCTTAGGATTCGCCGCGCGCGGACGAGGCGGAAAGAGCTTACGGCATACTAACCCCTGTCACTAGGGAAGCCGGCGATACACGTCTCGTCGATGCCGGACATACTGCACCAGAATATGTCGCGCGTCAGAATCTACCTCGTACACAATGCGGTAATCCCCGACTCGCAAGCGGTACAAACGTTCGGCACCCTGCAACTTTGCCGATTGAGGCGGAAACGGATCGGACGGTAAGCGCTCGATCCGCGCGATGATGCGAGTAACAACAGAACGAGGAATTGACTGGAGATCTTTTTCGACAGACGGTCTGTAGCTGAGGTTATAGGAGGCCACGCTTGTGAAGCCGCTTCTTCATGTCGTCAGCCGTCACCGGTTTCTCATGGCGGCGCTCAGCCACCACGGCGAGATCGTGGAGGTCTTCCATTAGTCGTGAGTACCGCTTCAGCGAGAGAACCACCCCGGTCCGCTTGCCTTGACGATTGGTCACATACCGCCCTCTGAGGGAAGTCGTCTTGGTGGATCGTTTCGCAAGCATGCTCATCTTATAACGCATCCCCTCGTACCTTGTCGAGAAGCGCCGTCAACAGCGCAGAAGTTGTGAGTTTGGAGGCGAATGCGATCGCCGGGCACGGACGAGGCGGCCAATGTATGATTGCAAGACCCCCATTCTTTTTCCCCCAAGCCCGGTCTTGTCCCGCCGCGCGTGCGCCCCGCTCCGCAATGCGGGTGCTGCCGAGAGCCGACCCTCAGTCAGAGCCTCCGCTGAACCGGTCCGTTCGTCCCGCACGAAGACGGTTTCCCGAACACCAGCCCATAGATGAAGGATGGGATACAGAACCCCGTGCTCACCTGCACAAACGCAGCCGCGACCAGCGTCCAGCCGATGACCTGTCCGACCAGTGGCAGTCCCACCTGAAAACTCCACGCCGTGCCCACGAGCATGACCGTGGCCATTAAGCACGCGAACCGGCGAGGCAGCGGATAGCGGGGCAGGGGTGGACCGTGAACCAGATACCGGAACCCGTAGGTGTACAGCAGATCGAACGGATGGCCGGGGAGAATTCCACCGAGCGCGGCGAACGGGACGAGCCACCACAACACTGTCGCGGACTGCAAGGCTGTGCCGACGGCGACCCACACCATGCAGATCGCGGGCGACAAGCGAAGCCAATAGTTGATTCGACAGACCGTCTCTTCATCCAGCCCAAGAAACCCCTGGGCCTCAATGCGCTCCTGCACCGTCATGGGGAACTCACTCACTGTCGTCTCTCCCTCGTAACATCGCCAAGACGATTGTCCGTCGCGCGCGGACGAGTCGGACCAACAATCCATCCTCACCGGCAGACCCGCTTCGCGATGAGCGCCGGTCAATTGCTTAATTCAAGACTTGCGTTCACGCATGGTGCGTGACCGGCTCATGCGGCGTGAGAGGCGGCTTTTTCCAATAACTCGTGAATGAGCGTCTGGTATGGCTTCTGTTGCCTGGCGGCCATCTGCCGCAACTGATTCAAGAGACGTGGCGAGAGTCGAATGGCGATGAGCTGTTTGGCCATTCCACTGGACGGCCTGCCCACTCGCCGCATGCGTTTTAATTGCGCATCGGCCGCTTCCGGGATGTCCGAACAATCAATCTGCGAGTCGGGAATATGCCGCACGCTCTCTTCGCCTCGCCTGTCTCGCGCTGACGATCCGGATCGTTTCTTTTTCATGTTCCGTTCTCCTGATCGTATACACCACGAAGAGGATTCGCCCTGTTACAGACTGCCCGATGCGTTGACGCCGATGCTCCCTGGTTGAGTGCTCCGCATCGTCACCATCCAACCCGTTGGCATCCCCGGAGACCGTCGCGGCTTCTCCGAATGGAATCCCGTGCTTCTCGAAATTCGCGATGCCTTGCGATTGTCCCACGAGAACACGTGACTGTATATACAGTAATTCGGCACCCATTACAATCCGTACGGCGCTGGTGACCCATCATAATCCGACGGACACCCCCACCGTCCCCAACAACGCGTGATGGGGATCAATAGCGTATGGCCATGCGAGGAGAGGCTGCCACGACAAGATACGAGCGACGAGGAACGTCTCGCCAGAGCTGATGACGTATGGCGGGAACGAGAGAGGTATCTCGTGAAACGTCTCTCGTTAGGGATCAGAGCTGGTAGCTGAAAGCTGACCGCTGGTCGCTTCGCTCGCGAGATATGAACGACGAGCAACGAACGACGTCCGGGGCGCGCTTCACGCTTCACGAAGAACGCCTCAAGAGAGTCCGTGCTGTTCGCGGCCGATCTGGCCGTCGTACCGGTTGGAGGATTTGAACGGCTCGAACCGCCCCTCCTTCGCGTGCTGCGCGACACGCGTCCGAAGCGCCTGCATCTCGGCCACAGTCATCGGCGTGAAGCGTCGCACGGCGTCGAGATTCTGTTGCAGCACCTGCCGCGAGTCGATCCCGCTCACTATGGAGGCCACCGGGAGGCTCAGCACATAGCGGAGGGCTTCTTCCACGGTCATAATACCCTGCTTGATCGGCTCCCCGTTCCCGCTCAACGTCTTCATCGCGAGCGGGGCGATGCCGCGTCGATTCAGAACCGGCAGCACCTCATGCTCAAAGCTCCGGTAGGTGGCGTCGAAGACATTCAGCGGCAACTGGCAGGCATCGAACGGGAACTCATGCGCCAGCATCTTGAGATGGATCTTCGGATCTTTGTGACCGGTGAAGCCGATGAACCGCACCTTGCCCTGGCGCTTGGCTTCCAGCAACGCCTCGGCTGCCCCACCGGGCGCAAAGTGCCGGTCCGGATCGTCGTCATAAATCACTTCGTGAATCTGCCACAGGTCCACATAGTCCGTGCGCAGGCGACGCAGGGATTCTTCCAACTGCTGCATCGCCACCCGCTTGTCCCGTCCGTGCGAGCACACCTTGGTCATGAGGAAGACCTGTTGCCGCCGACCCTGGAGCGCGTTGCCCATCCATTCTTCGGATCGTCCGCCGTGGTACTCCCAGGCGTTGTCCAGGAAGGTGACACCGGCCTCGAGGGCTTCATGCAGCAGCCGTGTCGCCTCGGCTTCCGAACTCATGCGTCCCCAATGCGCGCCCCCGAAACAGAGCGCCGAGACCTGTACGCCTGTCTTGCCCAACGGGCGCTTGGGGATCTCGCCGGTGGCGCGGCTCGGCCCGGACGCCGGCGGCTCCGGCACGGCCTCGACGCCGGCCTGCCGTTGCGCCATGGCGTGAGCCAGTTCTCGCGGGCCGCTCAAGGCCATGACCGACCCGACCACGCCGAGTGTCTTCAACATCTGGCGTCGGTCGAGCGGTTTCGACCAGATGTCCGGTGTCGGGGTTTTGTCTGTCATGAGTGCCCTTCTCGATCCGTCCGAGGGCATGGGGGTAAAAAAGGGGAACACCGACGTCCTCTC
>JACRLS010000267.1 GCA_016235225.1 Nitrospirota bacterium
GCCTTCACGGGCTCACCGGGCAAGTATGTGAAGCTCAAGGATACGGTGCGGAGCTTCAAGGAGATTCTCGAAGGTAAGTACGACCATCTGCCGGAACAGGCGTTCTACATGGTGGGGCCGATTGAGGAAGTGATTGCGAAAGCGGAGAAGATGGGAGTGAAAGTGTAGCGAGCGTCGCGAGCACCTTCTTTGCTCGCGCAACGCGCGGCCTCAGAAGGTGGGCATGGGGCGGTTGGGAGATTCCCTTGCTCCCGGAGCGCGCGCCTCAGAAGGCCTCGCTCGACGGGCGCAGTAGGAATCTCCCAACGGCCCCATGCTGGGAATGAAGAACAGATGAGCCCAATAAGAGAGGCCCTCGCTTCGGGAAGTGGCGCGTCTCGGCGCGCTCAGGGTGGGCGGGTGAGAATAAGCCGCGCAGTCGAGGGCGATCCGCTCGCCACGCGTTCCTGGGGTGGTTAGGAAGTTAGGGAAGAAAAATCGACGCTTGCGCTTCACGCTTCACGAGAGACGCTTCACGAGGACAAAATGGCAGGGAAGTTGTTGTTGGAGGTCGTTGCGCCGGATAAGCTCCTCCTGAGCCAGGAGGTGGATGAGGTCATTGCACCTGGTTCTGAAGGTGAGTTCGGCGTGTTCCCAGGCCATTGCCATTTTTTATCCACCTTGCGGATCGGCGAGCTGCGCTACCGTGTCGGGGACCGGACCAGCTACATGTCCATTCTCTGGGGCTATGCGGAGGTCACGCCGAGCAAGGTCACGATCATGGCCGAAGTTGCGGAGAAGGCCGAAGATATTGATGTGGGCCGGGCCCAAGCCGCCGTCGAAAAGGCCGAGCAGCGACTCAAGGTCGGTGGATTGCCATCCGAAGTCAAAGATGCCGAGATCAGTCTCGAAAAAGCTCGCCTTCGCAAAAAGATCGCCGCCCGCGTCCGTAAGTCCGGCCACGCCTAAGCCCTCGGTCCAGCTGAGCCGTCTCATTCTGCACGGTTGAATCGCTCACGCTCGCCTCTTCCAGAGGGATCGTCGTACTCACCCATAGCTGGTCGAGCCGATCCATCCATGCTGACCGAATTCGTGGTCACAGCCGGAGAGCAGCCCAAGCGGTTGGACGTCTTTCTCGTCAACCGTGAGCCGAGGGTGTCGCGGGCGGCTTTACAGCGCTTGATTACACAAGGGCGTGTCCGACTCAACGGACGGCCGGTGAAGCCAAGCCAGAAGATCAAGCCGGGCGACCTGATTGTCTTCGATACGCCGCAGGCCTCGCCGCTCACTATCAAAGGTGAGACGGTTCCCCTTGAAATTCTCTTTGAAGACGAGCACCTCCTTGTCCTCAACAAGCCGGCCGGAGTGGTCGTTCATCCAGCCTCAGGCCACTGGTCTGGCACGTTGGTCAACGCGCTGCTCCATCATTTTGAGCGTACCGAAGGAGCATCATCATCAATTGACCGCAAGGACTGTCCAGGCCTGATCCATCGCCTCGACAAGGACACGTCCGGCGTGATGGTTATCGCGAAGACCGCTGCGGCCCACCGTGGCCTCGCGGCGCAATTCGAACGCCACAGGATCACGCGCGTCTATGAAGCCCTGGTTTGGGGTGTGCCGATGCCTGCGCGTGGGCAGATCAAGCTCGACATCGGGCGAGATGTAAAAAACCGGAAGACCGTCTCGTCCCGGAGCGTGAGACCGAAGCCGTCAGTCACTGACTATGAAGTCAGCCAGCCGTACGGTACAGCCGCCGCCCACGTCCTGCTGTCTCCACATACGGGTCGGACACACCAGCTACGTGTGCATCTGAGTGTCCTCGGCCATCCCATCATCGGTGATCCGGTATACGGCGGCCCCACGCGCTCAACGGATGTGGGTATGGAGGTCCCACGCCTGATGTTGCATGCCCGGACGTTGGGATTTTGCCATCCGTCTACGGGGGCCTTCCAGGAACATACGGCACCCTCTCCGTCTGACATGGCTGGCGTCGAGCGTGCCCTCCATATCTTCAGGAAGCCTACCGACTCAACGGGATTGTAATGACGATGCCGCCCATCACATCCTTTTCTTTGAAGTCGCGACGGGGACTGCTGGGGTGGGTATTGTGGCATCCGACGCAAGCCTGCGAGACGGCCACGTCGGCATAGATAGCCTGGAAAAACCTGCGCTGTCCGCTCTCTACAAATCCTGTAAAGGTCTTCCCGGGCTCTTTCAGAACCGCCTTGAGGCCGGCCCGCTCGAACTCAGTCGCGGGTCCATTGCGTTCATAGATCGGCCACAGGCTCACCAAGCGGTATCGAATCCCTTGTTCCTTCTTGGCGACAAGTCGAGCCGATTCGTTCAGAAACTGCGCCGGCAGCAGCAGGGTATTTTGCACATCCCAGTGTTCTGACGCGGTCAGCACTCCCTTGGCTGACAGGCGGTCCACCACATGCCTGGTGTAGACGGCGCGATCCGCCTCGATCACGGCATGTACGTAGTCCGCAACGACCTCCGGAGCGATGGTGGCCTGGGGCGGGACCGGTTTGGCAGCCATGACGACTCCCACCAGTCCTGCCATCAGGACGATCAATCCAACGCGAGAGACCATCGTCCACTCCCTCATGATGTCTATGAGGTCTGCCCGACCGCCGTCCGATCGGAGACGGGGAGCGAGATCTGCACGGTCGTTCCCCGGCCCTCCTGCGAATCGATCCAGATGCGCCCCCCGAGACCTTCCACGAGGCGGCGGGCTATGGTCAGCCCCAAGCCACGTCCCTCTCCCTGCGCCTTCGTCGTAAAGAAGGGATCAAACACTTTGCCCACATAGGCGCTCGGAATTCCGGGTCCTGAGTCTTTGATCTTTACGGAGATCACACCGTCGGCCGCTTCCGTACTAATCATCAATGTCCCGCTCCCCTTCATCGCCTGCACCGCGTTTCTGATCACGTGGATCAGGGCCTGACGAATGTCGTCGGGCCGAGTGAAGACCGGCGGAAGGGTCCCCAGGTTTGTGTGAATCTCCAGCCCCCTGTTATTCTCCTCGGCCCGAAGTTGGCCAACCAGCGTTTCCACTTCCGCATTGACCAGCACGTCGGCCTTGGCGCGTCCCTGTGCCCCCCTGGTGGCGGCCCCCGTGAGTCCCTCGATGACATCCGCCATGCGCTTGGCTTGCTTCAGCACATCCTTCGCATGCTCCTTCAACTGGCGCGGATCCTGTTCGTCCAGCATCGCTTCGCCCAGCCCGATGATCCCGAACAGCGGATTGTTGAGTTCGTGCCCGATCCCCGAGGTGAGCAGGGACATTCCCGACACCTTCTCCGCCTCGATGACTTGATCGCGTTGATGCCGTTCCTCCGTGACATCACGGAAAATCACTCCGACCCGCTGCTGATCCGAGTCGGGAGCGGCCATGATGAAAACCTGAAACTGAAACGTCTTCCCCGCCAGCGCTAACTCATCACCCGTCCCCGTCTGGCCGGACATCTCGGCGGGCTTCAAGGGATCCCTTGCCGGCCGGCTCCCCTCGGCATACCCCAGCATCTGCACCACGGCCTGCCCGCGGAGCGCCGAGGACAGGCACGCTTTTCCATCCGTTTCCAAGGGCAGCAGGCTAAAGACGGAGGTGCCGGGCTTCACTCCATGATCCAGGCTGAAGGCCTCTCGGGCCGCCTGGTTGACATAATCCACATGCAGATTCGAGGTCAGCAAGAGGATCGGGTTCGGCACGCTTTCGAGAATCTGCTGATTGATCTGCTCCAACGAACGCACCGCCTTCATTTTTTCTTCGACCGTTTCCGTCAATCCTGAGAACGTCCGCTCCAACTGGCTGTTCATTCGATTCATGGCCTCGGCGAGTTGCTCAAGTTCATCGCCGGTCGTGATGACAATGGGTTCCTTGAGCTCACCCCGACCGATCAACGCGGCGCTTTCCTGGAGCCGTCGAATCGGCCGCACGATGCGCACCGCCGCCACATATCCCAATGCCCCCAGGAGCCCGATGGCGGCCAAACCGAAGCCCGCCACCCAGGTAAAGAATTGCCGAGTCGGCGCGAACAGCTCTTCGGAGGACTGCCACACAAAGGTGTGCCACGAGGCCCCTGTGGAGACCTGCGTTACGCGC
>JACRLS010000245.1 GCA_016235225.1 Nitrospirota bacterium
AGCAACAGGATGCTTGACCACTTTTTCCGGCGAGCCGTATCATAGAGTCTCTGCCGGCGTCGCATCCGATCGTGAGCATACGATTCGATCGTGCACCTGTCTCTCCTGGAGGTGATGTCATGAAGCGGTCTCATCTGCGTCTCCCTCTTCTGGTCACACTGTTCCTCGTGGCCATGACGGTCCCTGCGGTGCGGGCGCACCATTCCTATATCATCACGGTTCAGCAGTTGAAAGCCGGGCTGGGAAAGGCCGTGCCCCCCCAATCGAAGGGCTTTCTGCTCATCGACGTGCGCTCGCCCCAAGAGCATGCCGGCGGCGTGATCCCCGGCACCGACCTCAACATCGAGTTTTCCCAGATCAAGTCGCAGCACCGGAAGATCGGGGCGAAGCTCGACGATCACATCGTCGTCTACTGCCAATCCGGACACCGCAGCGATATTGCCGCTGAAACGCTGGCCGACCTGGGCTATACGCACGTCTACAATGTCCAAGGGAGCATGAACGCCTGGATCGAGGCCGGATTTCCTGTGGCGCCCGCGCGGCGGTGATCTGAGGAAGGCTAAGGTTGAGGTTCAGCGGTCCGTACTCGACCTTAACCTTAGCCTGGTTCCCTGGGGAAGACCCCGATCACGGCCGGGAGCGGAATGTGCGGCCGATCACCGGCATCGACAAGCCCATACCAAAGAGGGGGCACCCGCGCCCCGGCCCATTCCGTCGCCATAGCGGGATTGACGACCACATCCGACGAGGACCCTCCGTCCATCGCCATCGCATGACTCAGTTCAGGCCGTTCCTGTTGCAGGCACTGCGCGAGATCCCAGAGCGCCGTCTCCTCTGAGGTCTTGATGATCAGGATCTTCCCGTCACGGTCCTCCGCCACCACCGTTTGCTGAGCCCGCTTGTCTGAACGCCGCACCCTCGGCTGGCCGCTTCGATCGAAGAGCATGAGGGATTGGGCGGCTTCTCCGAAGGCCGGATATTCTTCCGAGAAGTGGTCGACGGACAGGTCGAGCACACGGGCCTTTCGCTCCCCCGATGCCGTCGGCTCCGCCACGAAGAGCCCCCTCCACCGCGCATGCCGCCGGCCGCCCAGCCGTCTCCCGCCTTTCATCAGAATCCCCAGGTAGGAAAAGTCCGGCTGGAAGAGGCCGGCATTGACGATCACAGCCGCGCGCGTACGGCGCAGCCACTCCTCGATCGCCGGGGGCTGATCCAGCTTGTCATCCCGGTAGAAATAGACGGAGAATCGAAATCGGTCAGGATCGACTTTGACAATTGAGAGCGACGCGACGTCCTGTTGGCAGCGGGTTCCGGGAGTCCAAGAGGTCACGAACAGGCCGTCGGCCAGTCGATCCCACCGGAGATCTTCGGCTCCGCCCGGTTCCGAGATACCGGCACAGCAGAGTCCAACGAGACAGACCAGCATGAGGCTGTGAGGACGATGGAGCGGCATGACACGGACCGGAGATCGTCACGCGGTCGCCGGAGTCCCGGCGATGCGGGTTATCCACCGAATGGGAGCACCGTCGGAGGCAGCGCGGCTGAGGTCCCGGCGAGATTGGAGAACATGAGTGTCGCGGCGACTACCCATTCGATGAAGGGCTTCGGGTAGATGCCGAGGACCAGGGTGCCGGCCAGCCCCACATAAACGACGGCTTTCATCGGACCGGAGATGGTCAGGGGCGTCGGGTCGGTCGGTTCATTGATGTACATCTTCTTCACCACGACCAAGTAGTAATACATCGAGATGACGACGTTGAGGAGCCCGACCACAATCAAGGTATAGAGTTCCTCCTTGATCGCCGCCACAAAGATGTAGAGCTTACCGATAAAACCGGCCAACGGCGGGACGCCCGCCAAGGAGAGCAGAAAAACCAGCATGGCGAAGGCCAGGAAGGGCGAGCGTCGGTTCAAGCCATTGTAATCCTCGATTTCATCGCTGTTGATCGAGTTCCCGACGGCGATCACAATGGCAAAGGCGCCGAGATTCGCAAACAGATAGGTCAGGAGGTAGAACAAAATGGCGTTGCCGCCGTCCTTCGTTCCGGCGGCCAATCCAATGAGCACGTTGCCGATCTGCGCGATCCCGGAGTAGGCCAGCAGCCGTTTGATGTTCTTTTGCGCGATGGCCACGATGTTCCCGTAGGTCATGGACAGGATGGACGTGGCGACGAGCAGCAGCACCCATGCCGGCTTGAAGGCGGCCAGAGAGACGAAAAACATGCGCAGGAGAATCGCGAAGGCAGCGCCCTTTGGCGCGATCGACAGGAAGGCCGTCACCGGCGTGGGCGCACCGTGATAGGTATCGGGAATCCAGGAGTGGAACGGCACGGCCCCGATCTTGAACCCCAGAGCCGCAAAGATCAGCAGGAACCCGATGGCCAGCCCCGGTGAGCCCGGGGTCGATGCGATGTCTGAAAAGACCAGCTTGCCGCTCTCGCCATAGACCAGGCTGATTCCATAGGCCAGCAAGCCCGCCGCGAAGACGCCGAGGATGAAGAATTTGAGCCCCGCTTCATTGGACGCCATGTCCTCTCGCAGATAGGCCACCAGCACATAGAAACCGAAAGTCGAGAACTCCAGGGTCACGAAGACGGAGAGCAGATCGTTGGCGGAGGCCATGAACATCATGCCCAAGGCCGACATCAGCACCAGGAAATAGTATTCGCCCTGAAAGAACCGGAAGCGGTGGACATAGTCCATCGAGGCGAGGATGACGAGCATCGTGGAGAGCACGATGAAGATCTTGAAAAACAGGGCCATCCGGTCCAGCACGAACATGTTGTTGAACAGGGTGCCGGAGAGCCCCCCCTGATCGAACCAGATCAACGTCCCGAGGACCGCCGCCAGCCCTCCGACGCTGAGATAGGCCAACTGCTCTTTCGGCATGCGCGGCCAGACAAAGTCCACTGTGAGCACCACACAGAGCCAGAACGTCAGCAGCGACTCGGGGAGCAGCAGGAGCAAATCGGCGCCGGTCAGGGTCAGGTTGAAAGTCATTCTTTCTCCCGTGAAACGTGAAACGTGAAACGTGAAACGGGGGTAAAGTTGCCGGAGACAGAGGGGGTCAGCGAGGTCGCTTCACGCTTCACGAACGACGCTTCACGCCCCTCCGCGGCCAGCGGCACCACCTGGGTGATCCGCGCAATCAGCGGATCCACCCCGGACCGGACCACGTTATAGAAGTAATAGGGGAAGAGAAAGAAGCCGACGCTGCACGCAATCATGAGGAGCAGCGGAAAGCGATCGACCATCGACACGGCATCACGCGCGTGGCTGTACTGTTCTTCCATCGGCCCGTAGAAGAGTCCCCGCATCATACGGAAGAGATAGCCCATCGTCAGCACGATCCCGACCATGGCGATCAGCACTTGGATGGGGTACCGGCCCCAGGCGCCCACGAGGATCATCACTTCGGCCCAGAAATTGACCGTGCCCGGCATCCCGATCGATGCCATGCAGGCGATGATAAAACAGCCGGAGACGAACGGCATCCGGTTCACCAGGCCGCCGAGTGAGGGGATATCGCGGCTATGGGTTTGATCGTAGACCCAACCGGCCATGGCGAAGAGCATCCCGGTCGCCATCGCGTGGGCGAACATATACATCACCGCGCCGGTGAGGCTGATATAGTCCAACGCCGCCATGCCGAGAAACACATAGCCCATGTGACTTGAGCTCGAATAGCCGATCACGTATTTCGTGTCGCGGGCGTAGAAGGCCACCAAGCCGCCGTAGAGAATGCTGAAAATGCACAGGATCGCGGCAATCGGCATGAGCTCCCGGGTTGCGTCGGGAAAGATTTCGTACAGGATCAGCAGCCAGATGATGGTCGTGAGCGGTTGGCCGAAGTGGGCCTGTTCCTTCAGCGCCACGATGTCGAAGGTATTGAGGCCGGAAAACTTGTAGATCAAGAGGATGCCCATCAGCGCCAGCACGGCTCCGGCCGAGAGGAACAGCGTCAACTTCATGGCCGCGTATTCCTTGCTGTTCGACGCAAAATTAAACAGGAACGCGACCGAGTCCCGCTTTTTCAGCCCGTCCGGATCGGTCATCTCGAGGTACTTCTTCGTGTGGCTCCCCCAGACCCCCAGCAGCAGATACATGGGAATGACCGACATTTCGTAGAAGAAGTACAGGAAAAAGAGATCGAGGGACATGAAGACCCCGATCGTTGCCGCCGCCAGGATCAGCAGGAAAATGTAGAATTCTTTGGTCCGGTCCTTGATGTGCCAGGAAATGAAGATGCCGGCAAAGAGGAGGATGCCGGAGGCCAGCACCAGTGGCGCACCGATGCCGTCCACGCCCAGGTAGAAGGCAATCCCCAGTTCTTTCGACCATTCAAACTTTTGAACAAACTGGTAGCCGCTTTTGGCCGGATCGAAGGCGAGGAACATGATCCAAGAGGCGCTACAGCACACGCCGGCCGAGATGGCCGCCGTGAGCCGCACGCGCAACGCCTGGCGATTCGGCACAAACATCAACGCCACGGCGCCCAGGAACGGCGAGAACAGAATGATCAGCAGAATGGAATCGAGCATGGCGTCAGTTCACCGTGTGAAGTGGGAGGATCGAGGCTCGGGGCCGCACCGGCATGGAAAGCGCGCCCCGCCCTTCGACCGCCTGTTCATGGCCCCGTGCCCCGTGTCTCGTGCCCCCCGCGACCGCCTTCGGTTGTTGATGATCAAGCCGCTCTACAACGGCCTGCACCGAGCCGTTCATGGTCCTCAGGAAGGGCGCCGGATAGAGGCCGATCCAGAAAATCATGACGGAGAGGACGACGCAGATGAAGAGCTCGCGCGGATTCAAATCGGGGATGGCATGGCTCAAGCCCTGCCCGAGCGGGCCCAACATGGATCGCTCGTAGAACCACAAGAAGTAGGCCGCCCCGAAGATGACGCCCGTGACGGCGATCGCCCCGTAAACCCAATTGGCGGCAAAGGCGCCGAGGAGGATCAAGAATTCTCCGACAAACCCGTTGGTGCCCGGCAACCCGATCGAGGCCAGCCCCAGGATCAGGAAGTAGGTCGCCAAGAGCGGCACCTTGTGAGCCAGGCCGCCCATCGACGAGAGCTGTGCCGTCGCGTATACAGAAAGCCGGCCAGGAAAAACAGTCCGGCTGTGCTGAAGCCGAGATTGATCATCGTCAACACGCCGCCCTGGATGCCCTGGAAATTCAACGCAAAGACTCCCAGGACAACGAACCCCAGGTGGCTGATACTGCTGAACGCCAGGAGCCGCCGAAAATCCGGTTGAATGAGCGCAATGATGGCGCCGTAGAGTATCGCGGCGACCGCCAGGACAATCATGACCGTCACGACGTCGGGACGGCTGACGGCATCCGGCAAGAGGGGCAGGCTGAAGCGCACAAACCCGTATGTCCCCAGCTTGACGCCGGCTAGAATGACCGACATGCCGATGGGCCCTTCGACGAGCGCATCGGGCAGCCAGGTATGGAACGGCACCATGGGAGCCTTGAACGCGAGCCCCATGAACATCAGCCAGAAAATCAGAACCTGCTTCTCGACCGGAATCGGCACCGTGAGCAGATCCAGGAAATCGAAGGTGAAGGACGGCTCGATTCGATGGGTGGCCGCCCACTCATGGTAGTTCAGGTCGAGCAGCACGATCCCGACCAGCATGAAGACGCTGCCGAGCAGTGTGTAGAGCACATACTTCAGCGCCGCGTACTGGCGCTCAACTCCCGTCCCCCAGAGCTTGATCAGGAAGTAGCTCGGAATCAGCATGAGCTCCCAGAAGACGAAGAAGACGACGAGATCGATCGAGACGAAGATGCCGACCAGCGTCGCCTCCAGTCCCAGGAGTGCGATGTAGTATTCCTGCGCCTGCGTCCGAACCGTATCCCAGGAATAGAGGACGATCAGCGCCGTCAACATCGTCGAGACGAGCAGGAACAGCACGCTGATGCCGTCGACGGCCAGGTGATAGCTGATGCCGAGGGCCGGGATCCATCGCACCCGTTCCGAAAACTGCATCGCTGCAGAATCCGGAATGAAGCCCTGGAGCACGATCGCGCAGAGGAAGCATTCCAGCCCGGCGATCGCGAGCGCCGATTTTTTGACGAGATCCTCGTCCTCGATCAGCCAGAGGATGACCGCCCCGCCGATCGGCAGGAAGATCATCAGGGAGAGGAGTGGAAATCCGAAGGTCAGTTCTTGCAGCATAATGTAAGAATCAGGCTAAGGTTCAGGTTGAGGTGAAGGTTCCGTCCTGATGAGCGTCTCTCCTACCCTCACCCTTAGCCTGAACCTCAACCTTCATTTCAACGCCACACCCAATCCGATCGATCCACGCCATAACAACAGCACGATGTGCACCAGGATGAACAGGCCGGCGATGATGAGCGCGGCATAGTGGTGCACCATCCCGGATTGCAACTTCCGCCAGGTTCTCGCGGCCAGATGATTGGCGTACCCCACCGCATTCAAGCCGCCGTAGATGACATGGTTCTCGATCCAGACCACGATGCTGGAGCTGAGGTGTGTACCCGTGCCGATGCCCCGGACAACGCCGTCGAGGATCGTCTGGTCGAACCAGTCCCAGGCCTTCCCCAGTTTCTTGGTTGGTTCCACGATCAGGAGATCGTAGAACTCATCCACATAGTATTTGTTCAACAAGGTCGCGTAGACCTTGGGAGCCCGCGCGGCCCACTGATCCGCGGTTCCCGGCTTTACGCTATAGAGATAGTGGGCCAGACTCCACCCTGACAGGGCGATGACAGTGGCCACGCCCATGAGGCCAAGAATGAGCGACAGAGTCGCGTGGCCGGCTTCGGCCGTCCCAACCGTCACCGAATGCAGGAAGTGATGGAACCATCCCGACTCCGGCGGCACGCCGGGGAATCCGCCCACGACGGACAATCCGGCCAACACCAGCAGCGGACCCAGCATGATCATCGGGGACTCGTGGATATGCTCGGCCGTATGGTGGGCCACCCGCGACGGGCCGTAAAAAGTCAGGTAGGTCAACCGGAACATGTAGAAGGCCGTCAAGAAGGCTCCCACCGCCGCCATGGCATACAACACATAATGGTGATGCACGAAGGCGTGGGCCATGATCTCATCTTTGCTCCAGAACCCGGCCAAGGGGGGGATGCCGGCGATGGCCAGCGTCCCGATGAAAAAGACCGCATGCGTCGTCGGAATCTTGGACTTCAGCCCGCCCATCTTCCGGATGTCCTGCTCGCCACCGAGCGCGTGGATGACTGAGCCGGCCGTCAAGAAGAGCAGGGCCTTGAAGAAGGCGTGAGTCATCAGATGGAAGATCGCTGCCGTATAGGCCCCGATGCCGCAGCCCAGAAACATGTAGCCGAGCTGGCTGACCGTCGAATAGGCCAGCACCCGCTTGATATCCGTCTGCACCAGACCGATCGTGGCGGCAAAGAGGGCCGTGCCGCCGCCGATGACGGCCACCGTCGTCATGGCCACCGGCGACAGATCGTAGATCACGTGGTTGCGGACGATCATATAGACGCCGGCCGTGACCATCGTCGCCGCATGGATGAGGGCGCTGACCGGAGTCGGACCTTCCATCGCATCAGGGAGCCAGGTGTAGAGCGGGATCTGGGCGGATTTTCCGACGGCGCCCACCAAGAGACAGAGGGCGATGGCCGTGGCCATCTCCGGCGACAGCTTGCCGGCCTGCGCAAAGAGCTGCGTGTAGTCCAGCGTCCGGAAGTTCACGAACACCAGAAAGATCGCCAACAGAAACCCGGCGTCACCGATGCGGTTGACGACAAAGGCCTTCGTGGCGGCCTTCGCGGCCGACACGCGGTCGTAGTAATAGCCGATGAGCAAATAGGAGCAGAGCCCCACGCCTTCCCACCCGATGAAGAGGACCACATAGTTGTTCCCCATCACGAGCAGCAGCATGGAGACCATGAAGAGGTTCATGTAGGTGAAGAAGCGCGTGAAGCCCTCTTCCCCGTGCATATACCCCACCGAATAGACGTGAATCAGGAAGCCGACCCCGGTGACCACCAGCAGCATGATGCAGGTGAGGGGATCGATCAGAAAGGCCAGATTAATCGTCAGGTCGCCGCCGAAGATCCAGGAATAGGCCACCACCTCTCGCGCCACCCCGAACCGCAACTGATCGACAAAGACTGTGATCGCGCAGAGGAATGAGAGGCCGACGGAGCCCCAGGCCAGGCGATGCGCCATGTCGTGCGCATAGCGACGGCCCAGCAGACCGTTCGCGATCACCGCCAGGAGCGGGAACAGCGGGATGAGTATGACAATCAGATCGCTCACATCACTTCCCAGACTTCAGGAGGCTCAAAATGGTCGCCGTTTTCAGCCGCCCACCCCTGGCGCGCGAAGACGCGCCTTTTCCCAAGCGCGGCTGCAGGGAGCGAGGACCCCGAGGCGTACTCGGGAGGTACGTTGAGGGGTTTGAGCGACCGAGAACAAAGTTGGGGACCATTTTCAGCATCCTGCTACCACTTCAAGAGATTCATCTCGTCCACATTCGTCGAGATTTTTCCTCGGAACACGACGATGATGATCGCCAGGCCGACGGCCGCCTCACCCGCGGCAATCGCGATCACGAAGAGGGCCACGATCTGCCCGGCCATGGATTCGAGATAGTGGGAGAAGGCCACCAGGTTGATGTTGGCCGCGTTCAGCATGATTTCCACGGCCATCAACACGATGATGAAGTTCCGGCGGATGAGGACGCCCAGCAACCCGATCCCGAAGAGGATCGCGCTGACCGCCACGTATGCACTCAGAGGCACCATGACCACCGTGATGGGTGATGGGTGATGGGTGATGGGTGATAAAAGGTGCGGTTCATCTCGGCATTACTTTCTCATCACGGATGACGCTTCACGTTTCACGCTCTTCGGAGGGCGTTTTCGCCAGCACGATGGCGCCGATTATCGCGCCGAGCAGGAAAATGCCGACGATTTCAAACGGCAGCAGGTAATCGCTGAACATCTTGATGCCGATCGCATAGCTGGACCCGTCCTTCAGAATGGCGCCAGCCGGCGCGTCCCCCTTGGCCCCGGCGAACGGGGATTGCATCACGAGCAGCACGAGCTCGCCGCAGACGGCGATGCCGGCGAACAGGATCACCGCATATTTCGTATGGAGGTGGCGCTCATCCGTCTTGAGGTTCAGCAACATCAGCACGAAGAGGTAGAGCACGAGGATCGCGCCGGCATACACGATGACCTGCACGGCGAACAGGAACTCGGCGTTCAGGAGCACGAAGAGCCCGGCCACGTGCAGCAGCAGGGCCAACAGCGCCAGCCCGCAATGCACAGGGCTGCGGAGCGCGATCGTCAGCGCCCCGGACACGATACTCACCACGGCAAAATAGGCGAAAAAGAACGGGACCATGGACTCGATTCGATCAGGACGTCAAATGCCTCGGGGGCGGCTGTGTCGACTGCACCACCGACTGCGGGAAGAAGTACCGGTAATCGTGGAACATGTCGTCGTTCTTCTCTTGGTTGTGCGTATACAGATATTTCTTCGCATCCGCCAGATGTTGTTCCCCGATCTGATAGAGGCGCTTCTTGTCGAAGAGGAGGGTCCGCTTGTCATGGGTGGAGTATTCGTACATTTTGGTCATGGCGAGGGCATTGACCGGGCAGGCTTCCACGCAATAGCCGCAAAAGACGCACTTGGTGATGTCGATGTAGAACTCGCTCGCATAGCGTTGGAGCGGGAGCGACTTGTCTTCGGCGCTGATGACCTTGATGCAGCGGGACGGGCAGGCTGCCTCGCAGAGATCGCACCCGACGCACCGTTCCTTGCCGTCGTCGTAGCGCAGCAGCCCCAGTGCGCCGCGATGCGCGTCGGGAATCGTCCGCTGCTCACGCGGATACTGGAAGGTGATGGGCTTGTAGAACATGTGCTTGAAGGTCACCTTCATGGCGTCCCAAATCTCGTCAAAGAGGGCCGCCTCCAAAATTTTCTTGGTCAGTGCGCCGACGCTCATCCTTGCACCTGGTTCGGGCCCGCGAGCTTACTCCCCTCGTCAGACCTTTTCAATCGAAACCGCCGTCTGCTTGAATGCCGGCACGCCCGTCACTGGATCCGTCTCCACCGGTATCAGATCTTTTACCGGCGGTTCATTGAAATGCTCCGGAAAGAAACAGGCCATGGACGGCAAGGCATGATCCGACTGAACGCCCAGTTCCAAAGCCCCGGCCGACGAAGTGAGGCGGACGCGCGATCCATCGGTCAGTCCCATGCGCTCCATGTCCGCCGGACTCATCCGGAGCCGGCCGCTGTTGGGTGCGATTGTCATCAGACCGGAGGCGCGGGTCGACAACTTGCCTGAATGGTACAGCAGTTGTCCCACTGTCAGGCCAAAAGTCCTGCCGGATGCCGCCTGAGCCGTGACCCGTGAGGAAAAGCGCGACGCGACGTCGGGCTGATACCCTTCGGACAAGTAGGCATCCGCCACCGGCGCGATCTTTTTTGTCTGTCCCAGGTTGTAATAGCCCGGGAGCAGCTTCATGATCTCGCGTAGAATGTCTTGCGCCGACTCATAGTCCATCGTGCACCCGAGACGGGACCCGATCGCCGCGAGAATGTGCCAGTCCGGCAGACTCTCACCCAGGGAATCCATCGTCTCCCGCACGCGCTGCACCTTGCCGTCCTGACTCGTCATCGTCCCGTCCTTCTCCGCGAAAGTGCAGGCCGGCAGGACGAAATGCGCCAGCTTGGCGGTCTCGGTCATGAAAGGATCCTGGCAAATCAACAGGTCCAACTGCTCCAAGGCGGCCTGCACGTCGCACGAGCGCGGCAGCGTCGCCAGAGGATTTTCCCCCACGAGATAGCGCGCCTTGACCTCCCCGCTCCGGCAGCGCTTCAGGATCTCCATGAGAGTCGCGCCACGGCCTGTCGGCAGGGTCACGTCCCAGGCCTCGGCAAACCGCGCCCGCGCCTGGTCGTCCCCATAGTTCGCCTGACCGGGCAGAAACTCCGGCGCCACGCCCATGTCCACAGCTCCCTGTTCGTTCGCCTCTTCCACGACCGTATTGAGGCCGCACCCGGGACGCCCGCGTTTGCCGGTGATCCAGAGCAGGTCGACGAGCGCCAAGACCTGCTGGTAGCCGCCCGACCGCCGAACCACCCCTTCGCCGCAAAGCACCACCGAACGCGGGGCCTCGGCAAAAAGCGTGGCGGCCTCCCGAATCTGCGCCGATGTCACGCCCGTCGCGCCGGCCAACGCATCCAACGGCACCCCGGCCAAGGCTTGCTTGAGGGCCGCAAAGGCGGCGGGATGCTTCCCGACGGCTTCGGCGTCGATTAAATCTTCTTCGAGGGAGGCCTTGAGCAAGGCCTGGATGAAGAGCCCCTCCGTCGCCGGCTTGATGAGCAGCGGGTGCGAGGCCAGCTTGCCGATGTTGGTGACGGCGGAATCCGCCACGACCACCTGCGCTTTATAGACCCGGATCGCTTCTTTGACCCGCAGGCTGGCGACGGGATTGGTTTCCGTGATATTGGAACCAATCACGAGGATGGCCTTGGCTTTCGTGATCTCTTCAGAATCGTTGATCATCCGCCCGACGCCCAAGGACCGGCGGACCGCCCGCACGAAGTTCAGATGCCCGTAGCGCGCGCTGCTGTCCACATGCGGGGTGCCGATCGCCGCCCGCATGAGCTTCTGGAAGACGTAGAGATCTTCATTGGTGCAGCGGGCCGTGATCAGGCCGGCGATCGCCTGCGGCCCGTACTTGGCCTTCACGGCCGCCAGGCGCTCGGCCGCGGCATCCACCGTTTCCAGCCAGGGCATCGGGGTCAACTGCCCGCTCTGCCGGACCAGCGGCTGCTTGAGTCGCTCCCCGCTGTCGATGAATTGGAAGCCGAACCGTCCCCGCACGCACAACCCGCCGTGCCCCTTCGCTGTTTCTGACCGCTCCCCCCACTTATTCTTCCAGGACAACAGCGACGTCACGCGCACAACTTCGGTGTCTTTGGTCTCCAAAGACATCTGGCAGCCGTCGCCGCAATAGTTACAGGTGGTCGTGGTTTTCCTGAGTTGCCAGGGCTTGTAGAGGTATTTGGAAAACTTGTTCGTAATGGCGCCGACCGGACAGACGGCCAGGCAGTCGCCGCAAAACGCACAGGCCAGCGGGGTATCGCCCTTGGCGACCACCTGATTGAAGCCGCCCTTCTTCATGAACTGCAGCGCGTCGATCATCTGCACGTCTTTGCAGATGTTGATACATTCCCCGCAGGCGATGCAGCGGTTCATGTTGAAGTCGAGCACCAGGCTGCGCGTGTCTTCGGGAATCAGTTTCTGCTTGGCGGTGGCGAGGTTCGTCACACCATGCTGAAACGACATGTCCTGGAGTTCGCAGTGCCCGTCCGCGTCGCAAACCGGACAATCCAAGGGGTGGACGGACAGGTGCTTCTCGACGGCCTTCTTGCGCGCCTGGAACAAGTCGTCGCCTTCGGTCCGGATGATCATGCCCGAGGCGGCTTTCGCCGTGCACGAGCGGACCGGAGCCTTCTTCCCCTCCTGCGTCACCAAGCACATGCCGCAGGAGCCGAAGGGATCGAAGGTGTAGTGGTAGCACATGGCCGGGATGATCTTCCCGGTGCTGGCAATCACGTCGTACAGCGAGACCCCGTCTTTGGCCGTGACGGTCTTGCCGTCGATGGTGAGCTCGATGGTTGCGGCTTCAACGTCCGGATTCGTAGCTGGCTTCAGCCCCATACTTTCCTTCTTTCCGCTGCCTGTATCATCTTTCCCGTGAGGCGAGGGCTGAGTGCTCCCACTGCGCGTGTCCAACGAGGGCCGCCGATTTCACCCACCCGCCCCGCAGACGCCGGGACGTCCGCCTTCCCAGCGGCCGCGCGTTGCGCGAGCACAGGAGCACCCAGCCTTCGCCTCATCTATCGCATGCCCCCATCACGGTGTCGTACGTGCCGAAAATCGTGACGGCATCGGCGATCATGTACCCGCGGGACATGAAGTCGAATGCGCCCATGTGGATAAAGGAGGGCGCGCGGATCTTCAGGCGGTAGGGTTTGCCGCCACCCGTGCTGACGATATAGAAGCCGAGCTCGCCCTTGTGTGCTTCGGTGCCACAGTAGATTTCACCCGGCGGAGCATTGAAGCCCTGTGAAAAGAGCTTGAACTGTTGGATCATGGATTCCAGGTTGGTGAACACGCGATTCTTCGGCGGCAGGGTGACGCTCGGCACCTCGGCCATGATCGGCCCCTCCTGCATCTGCGCCAGACATTGCTTGATGATCTTCACGCTTTCTTTCATTTCCTCGACGCGGATCCAGTACCGGTCGTAGGTGTCTCCGTTCTTGCCGACCGGAACGCTGAATTCGCATTTCGGGTAGGCGGCGTACGGCTCGTACTTCCGCAGGTCGTAATCGATCCCGGACCCGCGCAAGGTGGGGCCGCTGAGGCCGAAGCTCACCGCATCCTCCGCCGAAATCACGGCCACGCCCTTCGTGCGCGCCAGCCAGATGCGGTTTTTCTCGAGGAACACGACGTATTCATCGATCTTGGGCGGGAAGTAGTCGAGAAACTGTCCGAGCTTCTGCAGCAGCAAGGGCGTGAGGTCGCGCTCCACCCCGCCGATGCGATACCAACTCGTGGTCAGGCGCGCGCCGCACAGTTCTTCGAACCAGTCGAGCAGAATCTCGCGATCCCGGAAGGCGTAGAAGAAGACCGTCATCGCGCCGATATCCAGGGCCTGCGTGCCCAGCCAGAACTGATGCCCGATGATCCGCTGGACCTCCGCCACGATCGTGCGGAGATACTCCGCTCGCTCCGGCACCTGGATGTTCATCAATTTTTCGACGGCCCGGCAGTAAGCAAAGTTGTTGTACATCGCGCACACATAATCCAGCCGGTCCGTATGCGGGATGAATTGATGGTAGGTGCCGTCTTCTGCCAGTTTCTCGACGCCCCGATGGAGAAATCCCATCACCGGGGTGGACTTGACGATCCGCTCGCCTTCCAACTCCAGAATAACTTTCAGCACGCCGTGGGTGCTGGGGTGCTGCGGCCCCATGTTGAGGAGCAGTTCCTCAGTGCGGAGCGTCGGCAAGGTTGGACTTTCCGGATGAGCGGGATTCACCTTGTA
>JACRLS010000246.1 GCA_016235225.1 Nitrospirota bacterium
AGCAACGAGTACGCTCGCGGAGTAGGCGAGCGCGCGATAGAAGAGATCGCGCTCGGCCGGCTCATAGGTGGGCGATGGCGTCAGGACGATCCGTACCGCATCCGACTCCAGAACCTGGATCGTCAATCCGGCCTGACGCAGACAAACCGCGAGTTCACGACCGATCGAACTCTTCCCGGAAGCGGGCAGTCCCGTGAGCCAGACGGCAAATGCCTCTCCCATGACTATGCACTCCTCAATCCCTCTGAGCCTGTCCGATATTGTCCTTTCTACTGCGGCGATGTCGGCCAGTCCCCTGACGGGCAAGAGGAATGCCAGCCAGAGATTGTCGCCATGCCTTCGAACAATGGCGCAAGAGCCTGTTGCACAAACCCTCTTCGTCGCGAGGCGAAGGAGGCGCGGCTAGATGCAAGGCCACAGGTCCGGAAAAACCGGAGGTGTATTCGCTGGAATACATTGAGGATTTTTCAGGGCCGAGAACGACGCAGATGGCCGTGGATCGTTCGCCGCAGTAGAAGAGGGTTTGTGCGACAGGCTCACAAGGGCCGGAAAAACAGATCCCCCCTGGCGAGAATCTCCCCACACAAGGGAGCGGGATGTTGCCATTCGCTACAGACGTCTCCGCGCCGAATCAAGCCCTCCGGAGTCGGCTTTCCCTCTCGAGACATGGCACAATGGATGCAGTTTTCAACTACGAGGGAGCCTGCTGTCACTCCCTCGATCCCGTTTCTGGCGCGACATTCCTGAAAGCAATTGAGCGCATGCCCGCGATTCACCAGCTCCAACCCGATGAGGTCTTTCAGCAGCTCGGCACGGCCCCGAGCGGGCTCCCACCGGAGGAGGCACGGCGTCGTCTGGCCACGTATGGCCCCAATGCGCTCCAGGAAGCCAGGGGGTACTCCGTAACCAAGGGGTTGTTGCGCCAGTTCACGCACTTTCTGGCCATCCTGCTCTGGATCGCTGCCGGGCTCGCATTCGCCGCCGACACCATGAAACCCGGCGAGGGCATGGTCACGCTCGGCTGGGCGATCCTCGGTGTGATCGTCATCAACGCCGTCTTTGCCTTCTTTCAGGAATATAAGGCGGAGCGCGCGGTGCATGCTCTCCATCGCCTCCTCCCTGCCAGAGCATGGGTGCTGCGAAGCGGTCAACCGCAGAACGTGTCGCGGAGCGAGATCGTGCCGGGCGACCTGCTCTTGATCGAGGAAGGCGAACAGATCCCTGCCGACGCCCGGCTCGTCGAAGCCATCGAAATGCGAGTCGACATCTCCTCGCTCACAGGCGAATCCCGGCCGAAGCGGCGGACGGCCGAGCCGGTGACCGATGGACACACCCTGGACATTCCCAATCTCGTGTTCGCCGGCACCCCCGTGCTCTCCGGAAGGGGTCGGGCGGTGGTGTTCGCCACCGGCATGCAGACGGAATTCGGCAAGATCGCGCATCTCTCCACGAGCGTGGAGACCGGCCTCAGTCCCCTGCAGAAAGAAATTACGAAGGTCACCCATGTGGTCGCGCTGCTGTCGGTCGCCATGGGCGGGGCCTTTTTCGTCATCGGCGTCTCCATGGGCTTGGGCTTCTGGATCAGCGCGATCTTCGGCATCGGCATCATCGTGGCGAACGTGCCGGAAGGACTTCTCCCCACGGTGACGCTGGCCTTGGCCATGGGCAGCCAGCGCATGGCCAAGCGAAACGCCCTGATCAAGCAACTGACCTCCGTCGAAACCTTGGGCTGCACCACCGTCATCTGCACGGATAAGACGGGAACCCTGACCGAGAACCGGATGCGCGTGGATCGTTTCTATATGGACAGTCTCGAAGTCGAGGCGAAGGAAGGCTGCCTGGTCATCGCCGGGCGCGCGACCAACGCGGTCGAGGCCGAGGAATATGCACCGCTCTTCGATGCGATCATTCACTGCCACAACGCCAAGCGCGTACGGCGGACCGACGGCCGTCCCACCGTCACGGGCGATCCAACCGAAGTCGCCCTGGTCGAGTTCGCCTTGGATCACGGACTGCTCCACAAGGAACCCTTGCCCCGGATGGGCGAGTTGCCGTTCGACGCAGACCGGAAGCGCATGTCCACGCTCCATTGGCGCGAGGGCCGGCTCGTGGCCTTCGTGAAGGGAGCCCCCGAATCGATGATGCCCCTCTGCAATCAGATGCTCCACCACGGCGAGCGCACGCCGATGAGCCAGGAGGCCCGCCAGCGCATCATGGCGCAGAGCCGTGCCTTCGCGCACCAGGCCTACCGGGTCCTGGCCGTGGCGATGCGTGAAGTCGAGCAGGGTCTCGAGAAGCTGGACATCCACACGCTAGAACAGAACCTCACATTTCTCGGCCTTGTCGCCATGATGGATCCCCCGCACCGCGAAGTGCCGGAGGCCGTCGCGCGATGCAGGAAAGCCGGCGTCCGCGTCATCATGATCACCGGCGACCATCCGCTGACGGCGCTGGCCATCGCCCGCCAGATCGGGCTGGCGCAGAAAGAGTCCCGCACCGAGCCCGCCGGGTACCAGCCCGTCATCGAAGGCTACCAGGTCGACACGATGAGCGACGACGCGCTGCGCCGGCTCCTGACCCCGACCCGCCCCGATGAAACAGAACCGGTGTTCGCGCGCATGGCGCCGCGGCACAAGATGCGCGTGGTGTCGGTACTGAAAGAGATGGGTGAGGTGGTGGCCGTGACGGGCGACGGCGTGAACGACGCCCCGGCCATCAAGAAAGCCGATATCGGCATTGCGATGGGCATCGCCGGGACCGACGTGGCGAAAGAAACGGCGGATATGATCCTGCTCGACGACAACTTCGCGACCATCGTCAACGCCATTGAAGAAGGCCGGGCTGTCTATGCCAACATCAGAAAATTTTCCACCTACGTGCTGGCGAGCAACGTGCCCGAGATCGTCCCCTATCTTGCGTACGGCTTGCTCGGAATTCCGCTGGCGCTCACGGTCCCACCAATACTCGCCGTGGACCTGGGGACCGACATGGTTCCGGCTCTCGCGTGGGGGGTTGAAGCGCCGCACCGGGGCGTGATGGAGAGCCCTCCTCGCCGGGGGACGGAACGATTACTCAGCCTGCCTCTCTTGCTGCGGGTCTATCTGTTTCTGGGCCTGATTGAGGCCGGGATCGCAATGGCCGGGTTTTTCTGGTTCCTCAACATGCAGGGATGGCAGTGGGGCACCCCGCTGGACTGGTCCGATCCGCTCTACAAACAAGCGACCGCTGTAACCTTCGCGGCCATCGTCGTCGCCCAGGTGGCGAATGTGTTCGTCTGCCGTTCCGAACGAGTGTCCGTCTTTCGTCTGGGCTTCCTCACGAATCCCTTGCTCCTCTGGGGGATCGCCTGTGAGCTGGTCGTATTGGGCCTGATC
>JACRLS010000264.1 GCA_016235225.1 Nitrospirota bacterium
ACGCCGGCCTTGACGGCCGCGCGACTGGTTCTGATGGGCCAGGTCAGGCAGGTGCTGGAAAACGGACTCTCCATGCTCGGCATTTCAGCCCCGGATCGCATGTAGCGGGGAGAGGACCGTCGCAGGGTGATCACGCATGTTTACATTTGACCTTAAGCAGACCGATGGTGACGGCGTCGTCCGACGCGGAACCGTGCGCACCTGGCATGGCAGCATTGAGACGCCGGCATTCATGCCCGTCGGGTCTCTGGGGACGGTCAAGGGGCTGGGGCCGGAGGATGTGCAGCGGCTCGGGTTCGGATTGATTCTCAATAATGCCTATCATCTCTCGCTGAGACCCGGACACGGTCTCGTGGCGTCGATGGGCGGGCTGCATGCGTTTACGGGATGGCCGGGTGCGATCCTGACCGACAGCGGAGGGTTTCAGGTGTTCAGTCTGGCCAAGCTCCGAAAAGTGTCGGAGGATGGGGTAACATTCCAGTCGCACATCGATGGTTCCTTGCACCATCTGACGCCTGAGCGATCCATCGAGATTCAGGAGCAGCTCGGAGCGGACATCATCATGGCCTTTGATGAGTGCGTGGCCCTGCCGTCCCCTCCCCGGGCGGTTCAGGAGGCGATGGAACGAACGGGTCGGTGGGCGCGGCGGTGTCTCTCGGCCAAGCGGCGAACAGATCAGGCCCTCTTCGGAATCGTGCAGGGAGGGGCTGATGCCTCGCTCCGGTTGGCCTCGGCGCAAGACCTTGTATCCCTGAGGTTTGACGGGTACGCGATCGGCGGGCTCTCGGTGGGAGAAGAGAAGGCGGTCATGGAGCGGGTCCTCGAAACCGTCGTGCCCGCCTTGCCGGTAGACCGGCCTCGGTATCTGATGGGCGTCGGCATGCCGGAGGATCTCGTTGAAGGCGTGGCTCGGGGCATCGACATGTTTGATTGCGTCGTGCCGACCCGACACGGGCGGACGGGGTGGTTGTTTACCTCGTTTGGGCGGGTGCTGATCAAACAGGCCCAGTATGCGCGTGACGAGCAGCCGATCGATCCTGCCTGTGGGTGTGAGGTGTGCAGCCGCTTTTCAAGGGCCTACCTCCACCACTTATTTCTGTCCAAGGAAATGCTGGGGGTCCGGCTCAACACTCTCCACAATCTCTCCTATTTTGCGGATCTCATGCATCGAATACGTCTCGCAATCGAATCGAGCCGGTTCGCGCAGTTTAGGCGTGAATTTTACGCCGCTCGGGAATCGGTGTGTCTGGCCCCGGGAGGAGACCCGGAAGCCATGCCGGGACCGGTGGTAAACCGTTCACGCGAGGAGGCATGCTGATGCACAGAGAGCTCGTGTCGATCGCATGGGCGCAATCCGTGACTGGGGGTGGCTCCGGCGGCGGCAATATGCTGGTCTCACTCATTCCGTTTCTTCTGATCTTCGTCCTCTTCTACTTTCTGCTGATCCTGCCGCAGCAAAAACGGCAGAAGAAGGCCAAGGAGATGCTGGAGGCCATCAAGAAGGGCGACAAAGTGGTCACGGCCTCGGGGTTCTGGGGGACGGTCACGAATCTGGGGAAAGAGACCGTGACCTTGCAGATCGCGGATAACACGAAGGTTAAGATTCAGAAGGAGTTCATCGCCCGGATCCGGGGCGATGAGGAAGACTAGAAGGTAGGGAGGTCCCAAGAAAAGCATGAAAAAAGTCGGCGGACGAATTGCGTTGTTGGGCGCGGTGGTCCTGTTGTCCCTCGCGTTCTTTATTCCGTCCTATTCGGGCCTGTATGGGTCACTGCCGGATTGGCTCAAGCGTGTCTTTCCGAACAAGGGGATTACCCTCGGTCTCGACCTGCAAGGCGGAATCCATCTGGTTTTGGAAGTCGAAGAAGACCGCGCCGTCGAAATTGCCGTCGAGCGCAACGCGGTCGCGATGCAAGACCTGTTGGTTGAGAAAAAGATTCCGGCGGAATCCGTCAAGCGGACCGGTCCCACGCAGGTCACGATCGCCTTTCAGAATGGGGACCTGAAGGCCCAGATCCAAAAGGCGATGGAGGAGTTCCCCACCTTCTATGAGATTGAGAAGGTCGGCACGGCCAATTCGGTGGTGGTGGAGTTGCGCGACGGTGAGGGCAAGCGCATCAAGGACTCGGCGATCAATCAGGCGCTGGAAACGATCCGGAATCGAATCGATCAATTCGGGGTGGCCGAGCCGCTGATTCAGCGGCAAGGGCTGAAACAGATCGTCGTCCAATTGCCCGGCGTCAAAGACCCCAAACGCGCCAAGGATCTCATCAAGAACACCGCCTTGCTGGAATTCAAAATGCTCGATGAAGAGCACAAGCTGACCATGGAATTGCCCCAGCGGATTCCACGCGGCAAGGAAGCGGAGGTGCTGGAACAGTTCAAGTCGAAGTTGCCTGAAGGCGACGAGATCCTCTTCGAAAAGCACCTCGACAAAGACACCAATCAGGAGTTTCGCTTTCCCTACGTGGTCAAGAAGCGGGTGATGCTGACCGGAGACGTGCTCAGCGATGCGCGGGTCTCGATCGGGCAGTTCAATGATCCCTATGTGTCGGTCACGTTCGATTCGAAGGGGGCGCGGGAGTTTGAGCGCATCACCGGCGAGAACATCAAGAAGCGGATGGCCATCGTGTTGGATAATTCCGTGTATTCGGCTCCTGTGATTCAGGACCGGATCGCGGGTGGGCGCGCACAGATCACCGGCAGCTTTACGATGCAGGAGGCGAACGATCTCGCCATTGTGCTCCGGGCCGGCGCACTGCCGGCTCCGCTGAAGATCTTGCAAGATTTGACCGTGGGGCCCTCGCTCGGGCGCGACTCGATCGAGAAGGGAATCCGGTCGACCCTGTTTGCCGGCGCGATCGTGATTCTCTTCATGGTCGTGTATTACCGACTCTCCGGAGTGATCGCGGATTTCGCGCTGGCGCTGAATCTCATCTGCCTCATCGGCGCCCTGGCGGGGCTGAACGCGACGCTGACGCTGCCCGGCATTGCCGGGATCATTCTGACCATCGGCATGGGGGTGGACTCAAACGTCTTGATCTTCGAGCGTATCCGGGAGGAACTGCGTCTGGGTCGGCCGGTCAGACTGGCCGTGGATGGGGGCTATGACAAAGCGCTGTTGACGATTATCGACTCTCACGTGACAACGTTGATCACCGGGCTGGCCCTCTTCCTGTTCGGCACGGGGCCGATCAAGGGTTTCGCGGTCACCCTCTGTCTCGGAATTGCCATCAATCTATTCACCGCCCTGGTCGGCACGAAGGTCGTTTTCGACGTGCTCAACCAGCGACGCAAGGTTGAGGAACTCAGCATCTAGCGTTGAATCGTACGGACGGGATCTAAGGAAGGGATCAGGAAGGCCTATGCTTGAGATACTCGGAAAAACCAATATTGATTTCATGGGCAAACGGTACCTGGCGTTTGTCTTTTCAGGGATCCTCGTGCTGCTGGGGTGTCTGTCGATCTGGTCCATTGTCCGCGGGACCGCCAACCTCGGGATCGACTTTGCCGGCGGAACGGCCGTGCAGTTGAAGTTTGCGCAACAGGTCCGCATTGATGACGCGCGGCGCGTGCTGCAGGCCAATGGGCTGGAGCAGGCGGAACTCCAGGAGTTTGCGGAAGAGAACAAGATCCTGGTGCGGGTGAAGGCCGCGACGACGATTGAGGAGAAGGTTGCCGATCGCGTCGTCGCCATCTTCAACAAAGAGTTTCCGATCAACCGCCCGGAAGTTAATTCGTCCACGGAGATCGGGCCCACGGTCGGGAGAAAGCTCCAACAGGACGCCTTGATCGCAATCAGCATCTCCTTTGCGGGCATCATCCTATACATCGCGGCGCGGTTTCAGTTTAGATTCGGCGTGGCCGCCGCCATTGCGACCTTTCATGATGTGCTGGCGGTCATGGGCCTCTTCTATGTCATGAACAAGGAGATTACCCTGCTGATCGTCACCGCCCTGCTCACCCTCGCCGGATATTCTTTGACCGATACCGTCGTCGTCTTCGACCGGATCCGGGAGAATTTGCGGACCCGGCGCCGAGATGCAATCGAGACCGTGATTAACAACGGGATCAATCAGGTGTTGAGCCGGACGATCGTCACGAGTCTCACGGTAGTGCTGGTCTTGATCCCACTCACCATCGCAGGCGGCGAAGTGCTGCACGATTTCTCCCTGGCTCTGCTCTGGGGAGTGATCATTGGCACCTATTCCTCCATTTTCGTGGCGAGTCCGCTGCTGTTGCTCTGGCCCGGGTCAAAAGGCGCGCTCTTCCGGCGAGGGTGAGCCGGGGATCGGCAGGTGCGAATTGGTCGGATCATGAGCCCGTAGCCTGCGTCCGGCGGTCCTGTTATGGCGCTTCGGAGTCAGTCACACAGTCTCCAGCGTAAGATCATCACGGCCATCGTGATGGTCGGTCTCCTTCCCCTCTCCCTGGTTCTGGTGCTGTCGTATCTCGAAGAGCGCCGCGCGCTCCGCGAAACCATCGGCGCCAACTTCAAGGGCGTGGCGGTGGAAACCGCGCGTCGCGTGGAGATGGAGGTCACCCGGGGCCTGAATGAAGCCCAGCAGCTCGCCACCACGCCGTTTCTTCGGACTTCGGTCACGGAAGCCAATCGCAGCTATCTCGGGAAAACCGAGGACAACATCCAGGCGATGATCCGGGACTGGCAGGGAAAATGGCGGGCGCGCGAACGCGAACAGGAGTTTCCGCTCTTCATCAACCGGATCGTGACGAACTATCTGATCCGGTGGCATGAGATCCGGAAGTCGGATTATGTCGGCATCTTTGTGACCGACAGCCAGGGGGCCTTGGTCGTCAGTTCAATCCCGCAGGTGGAGTATTACTACGGGAAAACCGGCTGGTGGCGGTCGGTCATGAAGGGCGCGCAGGGACAACTCTATGTCAGCGAGATCCACTTCGATCCCTCATTTGGAACCCATGTCCTCAACGTGTCTGCTCCCATTGTCGACGACGAGCAAAAGCGTGTTCTCGGGGCTGTCACGATCCTGCTTCGTCGGGATTCACTTGTCCAGGTCCTCTCGGAAGTGGCGATCGGACACAGCGGCCATGCCATGCTCATCGGCTCTGATGGCGCGGCGTTGATCTGTCTGGTTCTTCCTCCGGAGGCGCACGCGGTGACGTCGGACCTCGTAGGCGCCATCTCGAAGCCTCAAGCCGGATGGGTCGTGGCGGATGATGATGCCCATGGGGGACGGGATGCCGTGGTGGGGTTTGCGCCGGTCCGCTTGGCGGGACCCCTGTCCCCCGAGAGCCTGGGCGGAAAACGGTGGCTGGTGTTGGTGCGTCAGCATCCGCAGGAGACCTATGCTCCTCTGAATCAGTTGCTCGTGAAGGTCTCGGCTTATGGGGCCGGCGTCCTCGCGTTACTCTGGGGATTCGGGATGCTGGCTGCGCGACGGTTGGTGAAGCCGATTCGGCTCCTACAGGAAGGGGCGCAGCGAATCGGAGCCGGAAACCTGGACCACCAGTTGACGGTGGACACGGGCGACGAGCTCGACCAGTTGGCCCAGGCCATCAATGGCATGGCGGGGAATCTCAAGCAGTCATTCGGGCAGTTGCAGCAACGGAACCAGGAGATTGAAAACACCACGCGCTATCTGGAAAGCCTGCTCGAAAATGCGAACGACGTCATTTATACCCTGGATGCCGAACAGCGCTTCACCTACGTCAACAGCAAGGTGACGGCCTGGGGCTACAGCAAGGATGATCTGATCGGCCGACCGTATTTATCGCTGCTCTCGAAGCGGCATCGCGGGCGGCGGCTCAAAGGCACGCTGGATATCGGGAACAAGCAGGTTTACGAGGTTGAGGTGCTGGGCAAGAACGGCGATGTGCGCTCGGTAACGGTCAGTGTTGCGCCGCTTCAGGACCCTTCAGGCCGGATCCAAGGGGTGCTCGGCATCGCCCGGGATATGACCGAAACGAAGAAACTGGAGCAGCAAATCAGAAATTCTGAAAAGCTGGCCTCAGTCGGCAAGCTGGCGGCAGGCGTTGCCCATGAGGTCAACAACCCCTTGGGGGGCATTCTGAACTGCTTGTACAATCTTCGCAAAGGGACCTTGTCTCCGGCCAGGCAGGAGGAATACATCCTCTCGATGGAGGACGGCCTGCGACGGGTTCAGAAGATCGTCCGTCAGCTGCTGGAATTTTCACAGCAACATGAGCCGGAGCTCCGGCCGACCAATATCAATGCTGTGATCGAACGCGTTCTGGTGCTCACCAATCATGCGTTCACGGCCAATCAGATCCGCCTGGATCGGGAACTCGGCTCGGACTTGCCCCTCCTGATGGTGGACCCGCACATGATGGAACAGGTGCTCATGAACTTGATTCTCAATGCGGTGCAGGCCATCAAGGGCGGCGGCGTGATTACGATCAGGACCCGGATTCAAAACGAAGTCTGTACGGTGGATGTTGAAGATACGGGTTGCGGTATTCCCCAAGCCGTGATGGCCAGAATTTTCGACCCGTTCTTTACCACCAAGGGAGAAGGGGAGGGGACGGGGCTGGGGCTGTCGGTGAGCCTTGGCATCGTCGAGAAACACGGAGGCCAGATCTTGGCCTCCAGCGAAGTGGGCAAGGGCAGCCTGTTTACGGTCTGTCTTCCTCTGACCAAGGATCAACTCCCTCTGGAGGCGTTCCGGTGAAGCCTTCCAAAGTTCTCATCATCGATGACGAGCCCTTGATGCGGCTGTCGATGACCGACGCGCTTCGCGCAGTGGGCCATGAGGTGAGCGCCGCCTCGACAGGGCAGGAAGCGGCGGAATTTCTGGCCGCGGCGTCGTTCGACATCGTGGTCAGTGATCTCCGTCTCCCAGGCATGAGCGGACTGGATCTCTTGCGTCTCGGCAAAGAACGGTCTCCGCTGACCGAAGTCATCATGATCACGGCACATGGGTCGGTGGAAACAGCCGTTCAAGCGATGAAATTGGGCGCCTACGATTATCTCTTGAAGCCCTTCGCGATGGATGAGCTGCTCATGACCATCGATCGGGCCACCAAGATGCTGGCGCTCCGCCAGGAAAATGTGGAGTTGCGGGAGCAGCTCGAAGGCCGGTTCAGCTTCGAAGGCATTCTCGGGAAGAACAGCCGCATGCGCGAAGTGTTGGAGAAGGTCAAGCTCGTGGCGGCCACGGATTCCACCGTGTTGATCGTCGGAGAGAGCGGAACCGGGAAGGAGCTGGTTGCCAACGCCATTCACCGCAGTAGTCCGCGTCGGGATCAAGCGATTGTCAAAGTGAGCTGCGCGGCCCTGCCGGAAACGTTACTGGAAGCGGAGCTGTTTGGTCATGAAAAGGGGGCGTTCACCGGTGCCATGCGGCAGCGCCGAGGGCGGTTCGAGTTGGCGCACAGGGGCACGCTGTTTCTGGATGAAATCGGCGAAGTGTCCCCGGTCGTGCAGGTGAAGCTGCTTCGGGTTCTCCAGGAGCGACAGTTTGAGCGGGTGGGCGGAAACGAAACGATCGAGGTGGATGTGCGGGTGGTGTGCGCGACTCAAAAGGACTTGAAGAAAGAAGTGCAGGCCGGCCGCTTCCGGGAAGACCTATACTATCGCCTCAACGTGGTCCCGGTGGTGTTGCCCCCCCTTCGCGAGCGGAAGGAAGACGTGCCGGTTATTGCGGAATCCATGTTGCAGGCGCGTTCTACGCGGGGAGGGAAATCGTTGAAAGGCTTTTCGCAGGCGGCCTGGGGCGTCCTGCTGCGCTACTCGTTTCCCGGCAACGTCCGGGAGCTTGAGAACATGATCGAGCGGGGGGTGGCACTTAGCCGTCCGAATGAGGAGGTGGAAGTCTGGAACCTGTGCGGTCACGCCGGCTGCCCGTTTCTTGGCGGCCCCCCTCAACCGGACTGCGGTCTCTGCCACGAAGGACTATCCGGAACGGTGCGGGCGCCGGGAGAGATTGAGCCCCTCGCGGCGGCTCGGGATCAGTTCGAGCGGCAATACATCGAGTCTGCCTTGGATCGCACCGAGGGGAAAAAACTTCTGGCGGCGAAACTCTTGGGCCTCTCGCGGAAGGCCCTGTGGGAGAAGTGCAAGCGGTATGGGATTGAAGTAGGGAAGGACGAGAAGGAAAGTAGTGACGAGGAGTCAGGCTAGGTACTCCTCTTAGTTCGAGCGCCAAGAGCGAGCCCTGTTACGGCGACAGCCGACCATTCTTGCTCAAACCAACAGCTCGCCCTTCAAGGTATCCCGGATCTACTCGGCTGGAGTGACCCCACCTTCCCAGAGCTTCACAGTCCGATCCCATGATGCGGAGGCTAGGTGCAGACCGTCTGGAGAGAAGACGATGTTGCGCACCGAACCCGTATGTTCCTTCACTATTCGAACCTGACGTCCGCTCGTCAGATCCCAGAAGAGAATCGTG
>JACRLS010000265.1 GCA_016235225.1 Nitrospirota bacterium
CTGTTTTCGGATATGAAGATCTCAGGCGCCGGGTCCCACCTCCGTGCCGAAGTGACCTGTACCGGAGGGTTGTACGGGAGGGACGCCAAAACGGGGAAGCGGATCACCCTGGATAGCTGGTTCCGCGAGGTGCACTACCTGGGCAACGAAGAGGGGCGCTGGCGATTTCTTGGCAATGCCGGCGAGGTCCCCACCAATGTGCCGTTCTCGTCTGCCCCCCATCATCCGCTCTTTTAGCGGGATGCTGAAAAAACCCGCCACCGGGAAACGCAGAACGCTGAACGCAGAACGATGAACTCAGAAGATCTTCCACTCAGCGCTCATCGTTCCTCGTTCATCGCTCAGAGTTCAACGCTTCGCGGCCGTGCGGCGCGCTCAGATCCTGATCGGGGCCGATCGGTACAATGCGGGTGGGATTGATGTCGGCGTGGGTGACGTAGTAGTGCCGCTTGATGTGGTCGAAGTTGACGGTTTCGGCGATGCCATCGGCTTGGTAGAGATCTTTGAGGTAGCCGAACAGGTTGGGGTAATCGACGATCCGTCGGATATTGCATTTGAAGTGTCCGTGGTAGACAGCGTCGAAACGGACGAGCGTCACAAAGAGGCGCCAGTCGGTCTCGACGACGTGCGGGCCGAACAGGTAGCGGTGATCTCTGAGGCGCGCATCGAGCTGATCGAGCGCCTCGAAGAGCGCCCGGACGGCATGCTCGTAAGGTCTCTGCGCCGTCGCGAAGCCCGCCAGATACACCCCGTTGTTGATCGTCTCATAAATGAAGGTATTGAGTGCGTCGATCTCTCGTTGGAGGCCGCTCGGGTACAAGTCGAGTGGGCTATTCGTGAACTGGTTGAACTCGCGATTGAACATGCGCATGAGATCGTCGTCGGAGTTGGAGACGATCCGCTTTGTCTCGCTGTCCCACAGCACGGGCACGGTTACGCGCCCCGCGTATGACGGATCTGTCGCCCGGTAGGCCTCGCTGAGAAACTCAAATCTATTGATGGGATCCGGGGAATGGCCGGGTCCCTCGCGGAAGGCCCAGCCTCGTTCGTCGCGGATCGGGTCCACGACCGTCATGCCGATCACATCTTCCAGCTTCTTGAGCATCCGGACGATGATCGTGCGGTGCGCCCAGGGACAGGCCCAGGACACATAGAGATGGTACCGCCCTTTGGCGGCCGGATAGCCGGACCGGCCGTCCGCCGTGACCCATCCGCGGAACGCGTCCCCTTGGCGCCTAAATTCGCCCTCTGTCGATTGCTCTTTGGGGAATTGGGCTTGCACAGTCATGGTGGGCCCTCAGACGCTCCGACCGGCTCATAAGAACGCGGCGCCGCCCCCGCACCCAGGAGCGAGCCAGTATCTCACAGATACCGGCTTCATCCTACCACCTGGCTTGTCACCCCGTTCCCTCGGCGATCTATGCCATGATCCTTGAGGAACGGAGAATGCGTGTGGCGAGTGCTCATCGCGCACGGTGTGGGGCGTATCGTCGGCGGACGGCTTCGCGCATGCACCAAACAGGATGGTGTCTGTGATCACCGCAAAGGTACACGGCCCGTCACTTCGGAGAAAGAGAATCGGCTCAGGGATGGGGAGTCGGAACGGGAAGAGACGCTTTCAGCAAATCTCTCCAGGAGATGATGCCCTCAAGCGTGCCGTCTTCGGTGACGACCGGGAGGCAGGAGACGCCTGTCTCAATCAAGACTTGGGCGGCGGCTGCGAGAGGCGTGTCGGGTCTCACTGTGATGGGATTTCGACTCATGACGAGATGAATGCGCTTATTCAATGTTGCATGATCTCGATCTGTCTCGGAGAGCGTGCCGGCATAGGGGCTTATCGCCTTGAGCAAGTCTCGATCCGAGATGATGCCAGTCATGCGTTCGCCGGTTGTGATGCTGCGTGGGGTTGGATTGATCATCCGCTGCCTCCGATCAACCTATTCGATGGCGCCGTTATCGGATGGATCGGGCCGGTTCTTAACCCACCCCCCGTTCATCCACCGTTCGGGCAAGGTCATGCAGGGCTGGCGCGATGCGCACATCATAGGGAGTGCCGGGGGAGAGCGGACGAAGTTGCTCCGGAAGTCCCTCCAATTCAGCGGCGACGTGCTTCCGAATCGCATCGAGCGCGGGTGAAGGAGCCGACCGGCGTCCCCTTTGCATGACCGGATGGAGCAGGGGCTCCCCTGGCTGAACATCGCTCACGAGGGTGATGACGTCATGGGCCGGCCGGCCGTTCGGGCCGGAGGTGCGAAAGACCTGCTTGCGCCCCGGCCACGTCGCCTTGCCTTCTGAGCGTTTCCGGCATGGTCTCCCGGCATATTCTTGCAGTTTGTAGGCGCAATCGAGGGCGGGAGCGTCCGAGGACGTCGTCATGGCCGTGCCGACAGCGAAGAGGTCGATCGGCGCCCGGCTCGCAATCAGCGCTTGGAGCCGGTACTCATCGAGATTGCCGCTGGCAAGAATCCGCGTCTCTGTGAGCCCGCCCTCGTCTAGAATGCGACGGACGTTCCGTGCATGCTCGGCCAGATCTCCGCTGTCCAACCGGACACCCTTGATCGTCATCCCTCTTGCCTTCAGGCGGGGGGCGAGCGCAACGACCTTCCGGGCCGCGGCCTCCGTGTCGTACGTGTCGATCAAGAGAAAGACGTTCTCCGGATGGGCCTCGGCAAAATGTTCGAAGGCGGTCGATTCATTCTGATGGGCTTGGACGAACGAGTGAGCCATCGTCCCGTAGATCGGTACCCCGTAGACCTTTCCGGCCAGCACGGTCGCAGTTCCGGCAAATCCGGCGAGATAACTTGCCCGCGCGGCCAGTAATCCGGCCTCCGCCCCATGCGCCCGACGCAGCCCGAAGTCGATGAGCGGCTTGTCCACCGCCGCCATGACCGAGCGCACGGCCTTGGAGGCGATCATCGTTTGGAAATTGAGGAGGTTCATGATCCTGGTTTCCACGAGCTGGGCTTGAGGCAGAGGCGCGGTCACGCGCAGGATTGGTTCATGAGGAAAGAAGACGGTGCCCTCCGGCATCGCCGCGACGTCGCCGGTGAAGCGTAGATGCTCGAGGTAATTCAAGCAGGGGCGCGTGAGATGCTGCGTGTGTGCCAGCCAGTCCAGTTCGTCGTGTGTGAAGCGGAGGGATTCGAGAAATTCGAGCACCTGCTCAAGTCCCGCCGCAATCATGAAGTTGCGGTGATCCGGCAATTTTCTCACGAAGAACTCGAAGACGGCGGTCTCCATCATGCCCTGCTCCACGTAGGCTTGGAGCATGGTCAGTTGGTACAGGTCGGTCAGCAGCGGGCTGGCGGACGGAGTCATGCAGCCAGGTCCTCCAGACACATCGGCATTGCGCCGAGGCGTACCATTTCGGCTTCGGCTTGCGGTCCATCGCCCGGCCGGACGTTGACGGCACGGATGGCATCCGTCAGCAGGAAGACATCATAACCGAGTGCCCGAGCGTCCTTCACGCTGTTCAGCACGCAGTAGTCGGTCGCCAGGCCTCCGACAAAGACGCGTCGAATGCCGAGCGCTTGGAGATGTCGATGCAGCGGCGTATCCTGGAACGCCGAGTAGGCCTCGCTGCTGCGGTCGATCGCTTTATAGATCAGGACGGCTGCGGGGGGCGTGCGGAAGGGGGCTGGGGGCAACGCGCCCGCTGTTCCCGCCACGCAATGCACGGGCCAGGGACCGCCTCGGTCACGGAATGAGCAATGATCGGGTGGATGCCAATCCCTCGTCAGAAAGGTCGGGAGTCCCTGACGCTCGAACAGTGCGAGGTACCGTTCTACAATCGGGACAATCTCATCCCCTCCTTCCACCCCCAAGGCGCCCCCGGGCAGGAAGTCATTCTGGATATCGGCGATGAGCAGCGCATCGCCCGGTTGCAGTCGTTCCATGCCGGTCTTCCTTGCTTGCACGATAAAGGCCCAAATTGTAGGGCACTCGTGGGGTGCGGCGCTACTGTGCAACAAGCCCGGTCGACGAGCTGGGGATTGCACTCGCGTCGCATCTCGCGGCGAGAAAGGTCGCTCAACGGATGGCCGACAGCGCCAGAGAGGTGTTAGTGGAGGCCGGGCATCAGCCGGCCATCCAACTGGTTGAGGATACGACCGCGCAGCAGCCGGGGGCGGTCTTGGCCCTCTTTGCCGATCTTTACGGCGGAGTGCGTCTGGGGGCCGACCGAGCCGGAGCCTTTCGGCGTTCAGCCGAACGCATCGGCCACTCTGCGGCCCGTTAACTCCTTCAGACGCTGGAGACCCATGCGACGGTCGATCGGTTCGCCGCCGATCAACTCATCCCGTTTGCGGCCCTCGCGGAAGGCCCAAGCCCGATCATCATCCCGCGCGCCTCAGACCATACCGTGACCAACGCCTGACTCGCCGGAGTATTTCTTGGGGCCAAGGTGGACGTCCAGGACCACGCCGTATCGATTTCGGGGATAGGCTACCAACCGCAGCCCTTCAAAGCCTAGGCTCCTGCCCGCAGTTAATGGGAAGGGTGGCCCTCCAAGATGTGGCATTCTTAGGCCTGACTCAGGATCTCCCGCTCCGCTTGAAGCCAGTCTTCGAGGTCGCTGCCGTGCTGAGAGCCCCGATGTTCGAACAGCTCGTAGGCCCGTTGGGCAATACGGAGGCGCAGGTCATCGCAGGGCGAAACCGGTGAGCTCAACGGTGGCTCCACAGGACGCCTGGTCTCGCTCCCCTTCTTCAGCAGACCTCGGATTGTCCGTTCGACCGTCTCTGCCAATGTCGCCTGCGATATCATGATTCCTCCTTGTCATCCCCGCGCATTTGCCGTCACGCGGCTGTCTCGAACCATCGCAGCAATCGGCGCAAATGGACGATCCAGGCAAGCCAGCGGGAACGCGGGCTTGCGGTCGATCCGCCGCAACATATCCATGATCCGCTCGGGTCGTCCCCAATCGCTCCACAGCACGCCCGTGAGCTCGATCACGGCGACGCGCGCGGGAGCGCGCTGCAACAAGGCTGATGAGAAATTGTAGGCCGGCATCTGCCGGTAAATGGACTCAAGTACCCGGCCTTCATCTGGCTGATCGACGGCCTGGCCCAGCCGCTCGAAGAGCGACATCAGGTCCGGGAAACATTCCCATCCGATCGTCCACAGCGCGTTCACCTTGGCCGTGAGGACTAACGTGTTCCAGAGCGCTCCGGAGCGCAACGCGGCGTCGGCTTGCGCTGCCGAAGGTTTCTCCAGGAAGGAACTGATGGCCCGCACGGGCCCGTCCGGAGTCTTTACGAGGGGAGAGCCAGGCTGGATCCAGCCATACTCCAACTCGAGGCGATCGGGCTGGACCCCGAGGAGGACCAGCCGATCGGGAAAGCCCTCCGCTGTCGAGACCGCTTGCTGCACGACAGCCAGAAAGCGCTCTTCCGGGTAGACGAAATGGTCCGATGGGAAAAGGACCACGGTGGCGTTGGGATCGCGAGCCCGGATAGAGGCCAGGGGGAGGTACACACCGGCTGCCGTATCGCGATTCGACGGCTGAACCAGGAGGGTTCCCCCATGGCTCTGTTGGAGTTGGGCCAAAGCCTCACGTTGATGGCTTCGAGCGATCACCGCCATGGTGCGCTCCGGAGGGGTAAGGTGAGAAGCTCGGTCCACGGTGTGTTGGAACATGGATCGGCTTCCC
>JACRLS010000252.1:0-1975 GCA_016235225.1 Nitrospirota bacterium
ACACTACGAGGGGTTCATGGATCGGAACCGACGGATCAATTCTTCCCGCACATGGGCCGGGGCCGCTTCTCGCGGCAGCATCCTGGCGGCCTTGATGCTCACGCGCATCTGCTGGAGATAGTGCCGGCATCCCTTACAGAGCCCCAAGTGCAGATGGAACCGGATCCGCTGCCAGAGGGACAACGCGCCTTCGAGATAATTCGTGACCATCTCGACCCATTCCTTGCACGTCAGTCGCCCGGCAAGATAGTCGAGGACGTAGATGTTGATCTCTTCTCTGGTCATGCCGGCTTCGTCCGTTTCTCCATGTAGCCTTCCAACATGGTACGGACCCTTGCGCGCGCCCGATGGAGCAACACGCGCTGATTGGCTTCGCTGACCGATAATACGGCGCAGACCTCTTCGGAGTCCAGCCCTTCGACATCCCGCATCACGAGCACTTGGCGCAGTCTGGGCGGCAGGGCGGCGATCGCCTGCTCCAGCAGCGCCGCCCCTTCTTTGTCGAGCAGCGCCTTCTCCGGCGTGCCGTCATCCCACTACTGCGGATACTCCATCCAATAGCCGGTCCAGTGTCCGCTGCTCCGGAATCGCGCGGGATCCAAGGCCGGTTCATCGGCCTCCTCACCCTCATGGGGCAACGAGGACGCCGGGGCGCACCGACTCTCCCGAACCCCGCGGGTCTTGGCCTTGTTGGTGAGGATGCTGAAGATCCAGGTCTTGAGCGAGGAGCGCCCTTCAAACCGTCCCAGGCCTTCCAACAGGGCCATCCAGGTATCCTGGACCACCTCTTCGGCGATTGAGCGATCCGAAACGTGGGCCAGGGCCAATCGGATCATCGAGCCATAATGCGAAGTCACGAGGGCCTGAAACGTCGCTTCATCTCCAGCCCGAAGGCGCTCGACCATCTGCCGGTCTTCCTGGCTGGCGCTCCGCCCGCCCGGGGATTCCACCGCCCCGGTTTCGTTCATGCGAGGCTCAGCCGTGTCTGTATAGGTCGCCGTCGTCGAGTCCATGATCATCCTCCAGTCCGCAGCAGCTCCATGATGAAACCCGGAGCATTCACAATCCGAACACGGTCGGACAGATTGTGGACGACTTCAAGGCCGCCCTGGTCCACGAAGCTGACACCGGAGAAATCCAACTGAACCTGCTTGTCATGCCGCAGCAGCGAGAGACATTCACCTTCCAGCAGGGCCGCCCACTGGTCCGAGATCTTGCCCTCTAATTTGAGGACCACCTTGGTGCCGTTCTCCCGCATCTTCGTGATTCTGAGCATTGCGTCCTCTTTCTTTTTCCCGACCAATGGCCATCGGATTCAGCAATCGCCATGCCCACTGAAAGTCCGGCCAGCAACCATCATGTAAGACTTTGAACTTAAAAATAAAATGAAACTTGCGTGATGGGGAACATGCCAGAACCCAGGCGGGACGTCGCAGAATCAATTCCCAAAATATTGGGACCGTCACGAGCTAGAGGGGACCAAGCGGACGTAGTTGTGATTCGGGCTTCACGAACGATGCTTCACGAGCGACGAGATACGCCTCACGTTTCACGCCTTACGCTTCACGTTTCACGCGCTCAATCCCCAGCTTTTTCATCCGGGCTTCGAGCGTGGTGGGCTTCAAGCCAAGAACCTCGGCGGCCCCGTCCTTGCCGCTCACGCGCCAGCCCGTTTGTGTGAGCACAACCAGAATATGACTCCGCTCCAGCTCTTCGAGCGTCGGGAGAGGCGCATCGACAGGAGAATCCCCCGCGCCGGTCAAGGGCTCTCCCAGCTCCAGTGTGTCCCCTGGGCTCACGATGACGGCTCGTTCGATCACATGCTCCAGTTCCCGCACATTCCCGGGCCAGGCAAAGGCTTTCAACTGTTCAATGGTCGCCTGCGGCACCCGCTCGATGGACTTGCCCAGCCGCGTGGAAAATTTCTGCACAAAGTATCGGGTGAGCAAAGGAATGTCTTCCTGCCGTTCCCGCA
>JACRLS010000252.1:2014-3410 GCA_016235225.1 Nitrospirota bacterium
CACCTTGAGCCGATAGTAGAGGTCGGAGCGGAACTGGCCGGTCTTGGAGAGCTGATCCAGATCGCGGTTCGTCGCGGCGATCACGCGGACGTCTACCTTGAAGGTCTGGGAAGAGCCCACCCGCTCAAACTCCCCTTCTTGTAAGACCCGCAGCAGCTTGGCTTGGAGATCGAGCGGGAGATCCCCAATCTCATCCAGAAAGATCGTGCCCCGGTCGGCCAGCTCAAAGCGCCCGATCTTCTTGGTCAAGGCGCCGGTAAAGGCACCCTTCTCATGTCCGAAGAGCTCGCTCTCGATCAATCCCATCGGAATGGCCGCGCAATTCACCTTGACCGACGCCCGATCCTTGCGCGGGCTCAGGTTGTGAATGGCTCGCGCGATGAGCTCCTTACCGGTCCCTGTCTCGCCGGTGATCAACACGGTGGAACCGGTCGGGGCCACCTGCTCGGCTTTCTTGAGCGCCTTCTTCAGGGAAGTCGACGTGCCGATGACCTCTTCAAAGTTGTAGTTGGACTGGATTTCCTCCTGGAGGTAGAGGTTCTGCGCCTCGAGCCGGGTTTTCTCCTGCTCCATCAGCACGCGCTCGGTAATGTCCACGAACATCGTGCGGGTGTAGGTGCCGCTGGGGTCCGGCTTGGACCACCACTGAATCCAGAGCGGCTTGCCGTCGTCCTTGCGGCGCAATTCGAGCACGACCCCGCTGGTGTCCGTGCCGCGGCCGATGGATTCCAGCGCCTCCTTCAAGCGGCGCTGGGCCTCGGGAGTGTCGGGAATGAAGGTCCGGCCATAGGTGCCCTCGACCTGATCCGGCGCGATGCCCAAGCTCCGCATCGCCGCGCGGTTGGCGCGGATAAACTTGGAATCGAGCCCCTCGTGCACATAGGCAATCGGCGCCTCCTCGAACAAATCACGGAACCGCTGCTCACTCTCGGCCAAGGCATGGCTCGCCTGCCGCTGCAGTTCCTCTTGCGCCAGGCAATTGTCCAGCGCCACCGCCACCGCGTTCGTCACTTGCTCCAGAAACGTCCGGCTCAGGTGGGCGTAGGCCTCCTTCGCGGAGGCCATGAAGAATAGGGCGCCCCTTGCGCGCCCCCCGCTGACCAGCGGCAGCGCGAGCAAGGACTCCATGCCATCGCCGGACATGACGTCAAACGTCACCGGGAAGCGCGTGCGGAATTTCTCGCACAATGAGGCCACGTACCATTCTTGCTGCCGGATCACCCAGTCGCAGACCGTGCCAGCCGCCGGCAACACCGTCGGCTGAGCCGGCGCCACGCCTTCTTGCCGCAGGCTGAGGATGTGGCCTTGCAGACGGGTCCCCTGGTCGATCGGCAACTCGATGCCAAACCGCTCGGTCGGCACGAGTGTTTTCAACGAGACCGCCAGCGCCCCGAAC
>JACRLS010000021.1 GCA_016235225.1 Nitrospirota bacterium
GAGAGGCCTCTGTCCCAAGAGCTTCGACCAGTCGGTTGCCCTTCTGATCGTCTTGGTAGCTACTGGGGTGTCCCGACGACTCCCCAGACAGGACTTGCACCTGTGAGACACACAGCGCCTTTTCACGGCGCACTGAATAATCCCGGTTAATGCTGTCGTCCAATACAAAGAATGGCTTCTTCCCATACTCCCTAATACCCGCAAACAGCTTGATGTGAACTTGAAAAATACTGGAGGGCTTGAATGCCAATACAAATCTATGCACATAGGCTACTAAGAGCAGGACCAGAATTGTACTCGTTGACAGCCATAGAAGCGGATTGCTCGATGCGGTAAGGATTATTGCCAATGAGACGAGGAAGAAGGATGTTCCGGTGAATATGAATCGTATTGAGCGAAAGAAAGAAATGATCGCGTTGATCAGGGCAAATGTCAGTATCCAGCTTTCTTGCTTATACAGAAAGACCGGAATTCTCCAAAAGGCTAGCACCGCAGGATAGAAGACAGTGAAGGCAAACCATAGCCCCACATTCTTGCTTTTCGTGAAGATCCAAGCTATGGCTACCACCCCAATTATTGAGCTGTGCATAAATAATGGAAAGGATCACCGTGCCCACGGCAGATCAGACGCGTGGATACAGGACCACAGGAGTGGTGGCGACCCTCGGATGCGCCGCACCGAGTTGCGGAGTAGCCCGTTGAGCTGGACCAAGTCCGTGGGCGCACTGTTGGCCAAGGCGCGGTCGGCCTGGGCCCAGACATATTCCGCTGGATTGACCCCCGAAGATGCCGGAGCAGGTGTTGCAGGAAGGCTCGGACATCCAGCCCCGTGAGATTGCGGGTCCGAAGCGTGAGAGAGAGGGCCAGCCGTTTCCGCTGGGGAGACACGGCCAACGCACTGATCGCGGAGATCCGATCCTGTTTGTAGCGGGAGCGCACGAGGGGCGTTTCCCCTTTCGGAGCCCAGGTGCGGGCCACGTTGGGGATGAGCAGGAAGCCCGATTCATCGAGGAAGACCAGATGGGCCCCACGTCGGTGAGCGTTTTTTTATATGCGGCCAGCGATGCCGCTTCCAGGCCGCAATCGCCACGTCGTTCCGTTGCAGAGCCCGGCGTTCGGGTTTCTGACAACTCCATCCCAACCTGGTCAGCAGCTTCCAGACATGGCAGGGATGGTAGGCCACGCCGAACTGCTTTCGGATCATCTGGGCCACGCGTTGTAAGGTCCACAGATCCGTCCGATAGCCGGCCGCCAGGGGACCCTTGACGAGCACGGTGGTCAGGCGCTTCTTCTGCGACACGGAGAGCCTGGGCGGGCGGCCCGGGGTGGGGTGCGGGCGCAACCCCTTCAGCCCCTTGTTTCGGTACGCCTGATCCCATCGGAACACCGAACTCACCGATGCGCTCACGGCGCGTGCCACAGCCGACAGATTCTTGCCCGCCCGGAGCAGCCGAATGGCCTGTCGGCGTCGCCGTTCCAGGTGCTGGGCTTATTTATGCAAAGCTCAATAGAATGCGGCAATACTTGCAAACAGCTGCGTTCTTAAGGACCAAACGAGTCCCTCTTCGCGGCGCGCGGCGGTCCTATTCTTGAAATGATTTCCTTCCCCCCATCATTATCGTTGACATGCCAGGTCTTGGCGATTAGCCTGCCGCCTCAAGATGCGCGCGCCGAACACTGAAGACCTTCAAGTCGATCGACAGCAGATTGTGGACCATCCGCGTTCTCCTTCACATCCTGACGGTCAGGCAAAGGCTGCATTCTTTCGGCGCTTTGGGTTCACGGGCGAGCGCTGGGAAGTACTGGCAGAAGCTCTTCGCCGACATGGAATGGCTCATCCGATCGTAAGAACAGTAGAATCTCCGCATGGGACGCGCTATTCTGTCGATGGTGAGATTGAGTCGCCTGACGGACGCAACCCGCGTATTCGATCGGTGTGGATGCTTGAAGCAGGCGGTATGAGTCCACGATTGATTACGGCTCATCCGCTTGAGGTGCCAGGATGATCAAAGAGCATGACCGTGTGATTCTGACCAACGACCTGTCCGCAGAAGGGTTGAAGGCTGGCGACGTGGGGACGGTCATCCATGTACAACGAGGGGCGAGGCATTTGAAGTAGAGTTCCTTACGCTCCACGGGGAGACTGCTGCCATTGCCACCGTGCCGGCTGCACACATTCGCCCCGTGACCCAGCGCGACATGACGCACGCACGACTCATCAAGCAACCGGCCTAGTATTCAGTCCACGCTGACTCTCTCAGAGTGCATCCGACAGCAGGCCCCGTTTCGCGGCGCGTGGCGGCTGTTTCCCTCCGCTGGTTGACGGGTTCCTACGTGGTGGGATATTCTGATGACCAGAATTGTGGTCATGCTAGATTGTGAGGTGGGCCGTGGCAAAAACGTTGTCCTTATCTGAGGTGAAGACACGGTTGCCTGAGTTAGTCGCGGGCGTACAGGAGCGTGAGGAAGAGGTCGTGGTCACGAAACACGGCCGTCCGGCTGCCGTGCTGGTCAATGTCGACGAGTATGCACGCCTGAATGAGACGCTCGATGTTCTGAGCGATCCGGCCTTGATGAAGCAGATCAACCGGAGCAAGGCGTTCTATCGGTCCGGCAAGAAGGGGATCACCTTCGAGGACGTGTTCGGTGAGCCGTTGACTCCAGTGAAGAAGCGGCGCAGTGCGTGACGCACTTCCGTCCGGACATCCCTCCGCATGTTGCCGAGGTCATCCGGTCTCTCCATCCTGACCTGAAACGCTCCATCAAAGCGGCGATCCGCGCCATTGGGACCGACCCCGCGTGTGGAGAGCCGCTCCAGCGTGAACTCGACGGGTTGAGGAAGTATCGCGTTCGCCGCTTTTGGATTGTCTATGCCGTTGATCGCAAGACGCGCGTGATCCGCCTCATGGCCGTCGGTCACCGCCGAAATGTGTACGAAGAGCTGACGGCGAGACTGCGACGATAGCCCTGAACAAGACACTCGCCCCGCTGACAGCGCGAGGCGCCCCATCTCTTCCGATTTCTCCTCATTTGCTTTTCCACCGGGAGGTTTCTAGAATCTCCCGCCACTGGTCATTTCAAGCTTGATCGACGAACCACGAAGGATCTGCGCGCATGTCTGACAGAGCCTCACGCGGCACGAGGAGACAAAACAGAGGTGCTGCCAGCGCAGAAAGCCGCGCCGGCGGCCATCGTGATCGAGACGACCGGCAGTGAAGGGGAGTTGCGACGTCAATTGCGGGCCAAGAACGGGGTGGCCGAACTCAGCTCCTCCACATCCGGTATCCGCTTCTCACAAGCTCCAACCGGGAGCTTTGGGTTCATCGCCCCACAGTCCCTGGGGATGGCCTTGGTGACGCAGAGTCCGGATCTCATCATGGAACGGGTACAACCTGCCGCCAATGCGTACGAGATTCACAAGCTCGCCGGCGGCAGCGGGATGGTGGTGGGATTCGTAGGGCCAGATCTCATGCCTCAGTTGACGCCCAGCCAACGGCCGAAGAATGTCCGGATCGCGCTTTATTCCAATCCTTCGGACAAGGCCCCGCACATCGTCGCGGTTCCCTTGGTCAAACTGGTAGCCGACCGAATGCCGGTCCGACTCGACCACAAGAACCCTGATAGTGCCGTCATGCTGGACATGGATTTGCAGGGCAGCGCCAACCGCAAGCCGTCTCAAGGACCGCAATAACACCACGCGGTTCGCAGGCCGCGGCCGTCCTCTTCAGTTTGAGCGCAAGAATCGGATAGCGCGGGGTGCCGGCACGGCAGTAGGATGCGGCATCATGAATGGGAGGAATCCCGACATGCTGGCCGTCGATGCCGATCGGGCCTGGAAAGCCGTGCTGACTCACGATCGCCGGTGCGAATGGGACGTGTGAACGGCATGCTGTCCGTATTTGCCGGACTTCTCTTGAGGACCTCTCTTTGCCACGTCGGCAAGCGTAGCGGGCTGGTCATCGTCTGGGGGCATGTCTCGGCCTGGGCGTATGCTTGTCGGAAGTCGCCGGTGCTGTCTGGGGCGCCAAAGCGGCGCTTCCGATTGCCGCAGCCGAGGCCGGGGCGCCCGGTGCCGCGCCGTGGCAAGAGTCTCTCGTGCTGGTGTGTCACATGGTCCCGGCGCTCTTTCTGATCGCCGCATGGATGCTGTTGATCTGGGGCCTCTACCGGAGCTTTGCAAGGCGAAATGCTGCGCAGTTTGGTTGTGAATGATATGCCGGGAAGCCACAAACGGTGGTGGATCCTTGGGCTGGCCCTTCTGGTCGGAACTCAGACTGCGTTCGGGCAGCTCTTCGAGGCGGACTCGAAGCGTGGCGGCCATTCCAAAATGGATATCGTCGTGAAAGAGATCGAACGCCGGGACCGCTCCTCTATTATGGAGATCACCATCACCAAGGTGGGCTCGTCCGTCGGCTCATCGTTCTTTCTCCTGTGCAGCCTCCGGCAACTGGCCCAACTCCGCGGTCCCTACCGCTACATTGTGAAGATCGAGGAGACCCCGAAGCCTGGGCAGATGCTGGTGGGGTTCCTGCGCGCGCCAGAGGAATCCTTGTCAGCGATCGATACGGGATTCGCCGGAAACCATCCTCGCCTCACCGTCATCGACCTCGATCAATTCGCCCCCATCTGCGATCTTCCCAAACAGTGACCCTTTTCGTCGCACACGAGGAATGCACATCTATGCTCCTCCTCTTCTTGATCCAGCCCAGGTCTGGAAACGCTGTTGAAGTGCCTGGCGTACGGCTTCAGGAGGTGGTGCTTGTTGGAGATCCCCGAGTCGCTGAACCGTCTCCTTCATCTGCTTCAAATAATTCCGGCAGCCCCGGCAGACACCGAGATGGAGCTGGAATTGAATCCAGCGACCGAACGTCAGTGACTCGTCGAGATAGTCCGTCACCAACTCGACGAACTCCTTGCAGGTGAGGCCGCCCCCCACCGTCTCCGTGACATAGCGCTCAATGTACTCGCGTTCCATTTTCTCTCCACTCGCTGCTCGGCTCGCTGTGTGTTTGCCGCTGCGCGCGTCCAACGAGGCCCTTCCGAGGGCGCGCGTTGCGCGAGCACAGCAAACACCAACGTGCCGAGCAGTCTTCATTTGGCGATCGTGATCGCCGGCATCGGATAGCGCGTCAAATCCGTCACGGTCATTTGGAACAGGTTCGAGAGCACGGCAAAGGCCTCCTGGTTCCAACTCGGCACCATTCCCTGACTCGACGGATACTTGCGAATGGAATAGTGCCGGCCGTCGAATTGCACGGAGAACTCATAGTCATCCGGCTTGGCGGAGGACTCTTCGATTTCCAGGGTCCTAGCCGGATTCCGCACCACCGTCTTGGTTCTCCGATCCTGTGCCACCATCATTTCCGGTTCTTCCTCGATGCCTTTGGCCACAAAGCCGATGATCGCGTTCATGCTGCGCAGCAGAATCGACCCATGAAGGGGATAGTCGCCTCCCGGATAGCCGGGCCGGATGTCCACCAACACATAGTCCGGCGGAAAGCGGTGCGCTTCCTCATGGAGCCGCGCCGCTCCTCATTGGAGAGACGGCCGGGATCATAGTTGGAGATGAGGAGCCGCCCCACGGCCTTGCGCCTCACCGTATGCACCTTACCCTCGGCATCGCCTTCCCATCGAATCCCCTTCTCCAAAGCCGCCACGACTTCATCCGGATTGGGCGGACGATTCGTCCGGACGGTTTGACTTTCCTCAAAGAGGACCGGCCCGACAAACAGCTTGCGCTCCCCGTCCAGTCCGGCGAGATGCAGGAGCCGGCGGCGGAACTCCCGGTAGCCTTCTCCCTCCGACGGCGCGTTAAACAGGATGGTCGGTCCCCCCTCTCCGTCGAGCGCAATGCCCCGTGCCATCAGGCGCAGCACCATATTGATGGCATACCCCGGCCGGACGAGAAACTCGAACTTATCTTCATCCAAGGGGCGCAGGACACGCTTCGTAAATTCCTCCCCGGTGATCGGGACAATGGTGATCGTGGGATTTCCAGCCACGCTCGCGGAGTATTCCAGATTGACGGGACGCTGATCCGGATCCACTGCCCGTCCCAATCCTGCGGAAATGCCGGCGTTGGTCCGAAAGTCGAAGGTCGCGGCGACACTGGAGACCGCTGTGAAATGCACCGGCCGGTGGTAGCGGGCGCGTGCGATGTTCAACAGCAACAAATCCGCTTCCACGTGGCTGACGGTCCGGTCGTACTCCAACACGGCGCGGTGCATCGCGATCGGCGACAGACAGCCCGTGAGTCCGCTGGCCATCACAGCCCCCGGACAATGACATCCCTCTGCCTTGCGCTCATCAACGATCCTCTCCGCTCAAAACAACGACCGGAGGGTCTCTCGACGGAGGCTGGGGTCCATCATCGTCGCCTTTCTGTGTGTCGCCCGCGCCTCGGTAAGATATCTATAGAGCGCCGGCATCAACGACAGCAGCGCCAGCAGCCCAAACGCCAGGAGCACCGGCGGCGTCAAGATTTCACCCGGCGAAGGAATCATGCTCAATTCCTGGCCGGCATAGGCGAACACGAAACTGCCCGGCAGCATCCCGAGCGCGGAGGCACGGACATAGGTGCCCAGATCGACTCGCGTTAATCCCGAGACGAGATTGACCAGCACGAAGGGCACCGCCGGAATCAACCGCAAGGTCAAGAGGTAACTGAAGGCATTCTTGGCAAACCCGTCCTGAAATCCTTTGAGCCGGCGCCCGAATCGCGCATCGACCCAATCCCGCAGCCAGTACCGGGCGGCGAGAAAGGCCAGGGTGGCCCCGATGGTCGCGCCGATGTTGACGTACAGGGTACCGACCACGCTGCCGAACAGGAATCCGCCGGCAATCGTGAGCAACACGTCGCCGGGGAGCGACAAGGCGGCCCCGACAATGTAGAGGGCGATGAACAGCGCGACCGCCTGCACATAGTGCATGTGCGTGAACGCGAGGAGGAAATCCCGCTCGTACACGAGACGCTCCAACGACCAGTAATGCAGCAGGTCGAACCCCCAGCGCAGTCCCAGCAGCGAAGTAGCGACCGCCACGGCGAACCATGTCCTCATGCCCGGTGTGTGTCGCTTCGGCTCATTGGTCATCATCGCTTCGCTCCCCTGTCCCTTGTGGCCTCGTGCTGAGGACAGTCCTGCATCGTGGTGTTGAGTCCTTCGAGGCCACTCATCGTTACATCGCTCGTGGCGAGGGACGGCCCCGCCGGACAGGCGAGCGCCCGGCCACAAGGATTCCCCCGCGACCAGGCATTTGGTGGGATTAGTTAGGAGGCGTCAACCGCATCCTGAAAGGTCTTTCTCCGCTATCTCCTCTCGCATCGAGGCGTCACGATTCCACACTGCGCGCGTCCTCTTGTATTGGTTTATCTAAACCCAGCCAGGCTAGGGCGTGAGGAGCCTTCGACTGCGGCCGTTCTCTCTCTCTCTGCGTACTGTTCGCTCTCTGACAGGGCGTAGCCAGGCTGCCGTTCACTGCGCGCGTCGAGGGAGGCCCTTCCGAGGGCGCGGCCTCCGCGAGCAAGAAGGGCAGCCTGGCTGTGCCCTATGCTACCTCCTTCTGAGCGCGCGCTCGACTCGACTGAGCTCGTCGCAGGCCGGGAGCAAAGAAGGCCCTCACGCCCTAGCCCCACACCTTCCGATGGTGCTCGTTGCGCGAGCACAAGGAATCGCGATGTCTCGACGCCTCTCAATCTTTTGAGACATTCACGAATACTTTGATCGCGCCCTTCTCCTCCGTGAGGAGCCGCATCATTTCTCCATAGTGTTCAAGACCGTCGACCGGGTGGGTCAGAAACTTGGAGAGCCAGCCGGGAAACTCCAGCTCAGCCCGGCACAG
>JACRLS010000255.1 GCA_016235225.1 Nitrospirota bacterium
CAACACGGCACCGGGCCGATCCCGGGAGCGCTCGACTGGACGAGGCAGCCGAGCAGAGAAGATAAACCGGACAGATCACTTGCTAGATAAACCGGACATCTTGACTTGCTACGGACACGAACTCGCCGTCTTGGTGGCGGAGAAATACAAAGGAACCTTTTTGGTGAACGGCGCGATGCTTGGGCTTGGTGGGGACGTTGCGTGCCTATGGACAGCCGCGAAGGCATAGCCGAGAGAAAGAAAAGGTTCCTGACACCTTTTCATCGCCCTAGCGTGGGGTGGTTGGGGGATTCCTACTGCGCCCGGCGAGTTCTTCGGCCTTATTCGATCCATCAGGCGAGGTTGCCGGGGTGGGCTTCACTGCGCGCGTCGAGGGAGCACTTTCCGAAGTGCGGCCTCCGCGAGCAAGAAGACCACCCCGGCAACCTCGCCCCACTTCCTTCTGAGGCGCGCGCTCGCTCGACTGAGCTCGTGGTTCGACAGGCTCACCACCCTGAGCTTGTGGGTCGAAGGGTCGCAGGCCGGGAGCAAGGGAATCTCCCAACTGCCCCACGCCCTTCTTCTGAGGGTGCGCGTTGCGCGAGCACGGGGAATAGTCGGCTCCCTCCCCCCCCCATACCTTCCTGAGGAACGGGGACCCGTCGAGAGCCTCTGGGTCGAACGACAGTCCCCAGCCCGCGGCGGGCAAGAAGGGCGACAGTCCCCTCCCTCCCCTGCCTTTCGTCAGCCGGGGGCCTGTGCGCCCACACGAAAGCCGGAAGAGCCTCTTCTCCTTACCACCACCCGTCTTATTCCACGTTTAGGGGATTCTCAGGATCGCCCTGTTGCACCATGAACAAGATTTTGAGAGGCCATGACCGCGGGCTTTGCTATACTGGGGGCTGCGTATGGGATGGTACGCCGACAACATCTTTCCCCATCTTATGGAATGGGTCATGGGGAAGGAGGAATTTCAGCGGCAGCGCCGTGAGGCGCTCGCCGGCGCTTCCGGCGCCGTGTTGGAGATCGGCTTGGGCACCGGGCTCAATCTTCCGCATTATCCTGCCCGCGTGACCTGGCTCACCGCCGTCGATCCCAGGCCGCAGCTCCCGGCCCTGATCGAAGCACGCAGCGTGGGCCTCTCCTTTCCAGTCGAGATCCTCCGCCTCGATGCCGAGCGCCTTCCGTTCGAGGATGCGCGGTTCGATTGCGTCGTCAGCACCTGGACCCTCTGCACGATTCCCAACGTCCTGGCCGCGCTGGCCGAGGTGCGGCGCGTGCTCAAGCCCGGCGGGTCGTTCCTCTTTCTCGAACATGGACGGAGTGAGGATCCCAAGATTGCCCGTTGGCAAGATTGGCTCACGCCCGTTCAAAAGTTGGTGGCCTGTGGGTGTCATCTCAACCGCCGGATGGATGAGTTGATCCGGGCGGCGGGCTTCTCCATCGACCTGCTGGAGCGGTACCAGATGGAAGGCGTGCCGAAACCCGGCGGCGCCATGTACCGGGGCCGGGCGGTGCCGACCACCACTGCGATGCGCACACCTATCAAAGCTGCCTCGGGGCTGTAGCGCTTCTCTCCTCGACCAGTTCCCATCTCGAAGCCATCTTTGTCTGAGCGGCAGGTCCTCCGGCCTTGCGCGCGATCACATGCGCCGGTCTCAGGCGTCTTTCTCCAACAACCGATACAGATGAGCCGAGTTCCACGCGGACTAAAGCGGCAGGAAACCTGTGCCTTCGCCAGGGCGCGAAAGGTTATGACCTACGACGGGTACCAGGCTCTCATCAAGCAGCTCGAAGCCTACGCTCAGAAGCACCCAGGAGCCTATCGGGCGCGAGTCGCACTCCTGGCGTTCTTAGGCTATGCCTCTCTCGCGCTGGTCCTCGGCGTGATCGGCGCGGTTATCGCCGGGGGCCTGTGGGCGCTTGCTGAGAGCTCACGAGGGGCCGGGGTTGTGCTCGGGAAGCTGCTCATCGGGCTCGGCGCGTTGAGCCTCCTCGTCCTCAGCGCCCTGTGGGTCCGCTTGAGTTCACCTACGGGAATTGCTCTCACCAGGCAAGACGCGCCCGAGCTCTTCGAACTCCTGGATCGTCTGCGTCGGGCGCTCAAGGCGCCGGCTGTTCACCGCGTCCTGCTGACGTCCGACTTCAAGGCCGCGGTGGTGCAGATCCCACGCCTTGGGTTTCTGGGATGGTGCCGTAACGACCTGGTGCTGGGCCTGCCCCTCATGCAGGTGCTCTCTCCGCCACAGCTCGACGCCGTCGTCGCACTTGAGTTCGGACATCTGTCCCGGGCGCACAGCCGCATGGCCGGATGGATCTACCGGGTGCGAATAACCTGGGACCGCCTCGTCGGCGCCATGCACGCACATCGACGGTGGGGGGCGATCCTCTTTGAGCGCTTCTTAGGCTGGTACGTTCCCTACTTCAATGCCTACTCCTTCGTGTTGGCGCGCGAACAGGAGTATGAAGCCGACGCGCAGGCCGCCAGGCTTGCCGGCTCTATTCCTGCACGGGAAGCGTTGGTCACCCTGGCCGTCGTCGGCCGGTTCCTCGATCGATCCTTCTGGCCCGCGCTGGACCGTCTGACGGTGAAACAAGCCACGCCTCCCAAGAGCCCGCTGGAAGATCTCGCACGAACCGTCAAGACCGGCATGCCGCCGGACGATGCGCGGCGGTGGCTGAAGGAAGAGATGTCCCGCCTGACCGGCTATGCAGACACCCACCCGTCGCTCAAGGATCGACTGGCGGCCCTGGCCAAGGAATCGAAGCGCACGGGCGACCCGTGGGCTCTCGAGACCTGGCCACATTTGCGCGGGGTTCCTCGCGTGACGGCCTCGGATTATTACCTGGGGGAGATCCAGCGGGAGTTCCGGAGGCGGCTGGAGGCTGAATGGGTCGCACAGCGGGCGAGCGACTGGAAGGCGCGGCATGAGGCGGCTCAGGCGGGACAGCGACGGCTGCTGGCGCTCGCCCAGAAGGCGGTGGTCAGCCCCTTGTCGGTCGAGGAACAGTGGGAGCAGGCTCGCTGGGCGGAGGAATTGAGAGGGGAAGGCGAGGCCCTTCCCCTTCTGGAAAGCTTGCTGACGACCTCACCCAACCACGCGAGGGCCAACTTTGCGCTCGGACGCATCCTGTTGGATCGCAGCGAGGCCCGCGGCATGGCGCTGATCGAGCGGGCCATGGGACAGGCGCCCGATCTGATTCAGCCCGGATGTCGGCTGATCGCGGATTTCCAGAGCCGCCGGGGGAATGAGCCGGATCTCCACCGCTATCTGCGCCGCACCGATGAGCAGGCTGAGCGGCTGGGTCGGGCCGAGGCACAGTCACAGACCCTTCGACCCACCGACCAACTGGTGCCGCATGGACTGTCCGCCGCCGCGGTCGTCGCTCTACGCAGTCAGCTCCCCCACTATCCCCGCGTGGCGGAGGCCTATCTGGTCCGGCGTGTCATGCCCGACTGTCCGGAGCTGCCGTTTTATGTCTTAGCCGTTGTGCCGCTGGTGCGATGGTACGAACGGCGGAACGACAAGATCATCGCGATGCTCACCGAAGAGCTGACGGCCGCCATCACGCCCCCGCGGCACACCAGCCTGTTTGTCCTGCACGGCTCGGTCAAGCGAGGCATGGTCAAGGCGCTCCGGCGGGTTCACCAGGCACGGATCTTCACACGCACCACGCGTGCTCACACGCCGCCGAACACCCTCGCGAAGCCGAGGCCGGCGTGGCTGTCGTCTGGCCGGAAGACCGCCCGGCGTCTTGCCGTGGCCGGCGCCCTCTCGGTGGGCGTGTGTGCGGTGGTCACGTTCCACCATCACCCCTCGCCCAACTGCGGCGACCCGTCCGTCCGCGCGCATTGGGTGCCGGAGGGCCAGGGCTTTGTCTACCTTGTGCCCCTCGGCGATTTTCCGGATCGCTCGGTCCAGGCGCTCACGGACTACTATCGCCACAAGTACGACGTGACGATCGACCGCTTGCCGCGCCTGGCTCTGGCGGACGGGCTCCGGGACCCTCAGCGCGGGCAGGTGATGGGGCAACGCCTGCTCGCCCTGGTGCAACAACAGTACGGCGACCTGGTGGCCGACTCCCACGCGACGCTCATTGCCCTGACGGCGGACGATATCTACCTGGAGAATCAGGAGTGGGCCTTCGCGTTCAACACGCGATCGGTGAGGCCGCGAGTGGCCGTGGTATCCACCGCCCGGCTCGATCCCGGCTTTTGGGAGACACATCTGCCCCACGGCGATTGGTTCGGGCTGGATGCGACCGATCGCGCGATCGCTCGATGTCGACTGCAGAAACTGGTCACCAGGAACCTGGGCGTGCTGCATTTCCAGCAGCCCTTCAACGACGATCCGGCGAGTCCGCTCGTCTCCTCGCTCGTGGGACTCGATGATCTGGATCGGGCGGCAGAGGAATTTTAGGCCGGACGGCGGCGAGGGTCGGGTCGAGACGGGGATGCCGGAATCAGTTCGGTAAAGCACTCGATGGAGCGAAACCGCGACGAAGCCTGCGGGGGCAACTGGGAGCTGGACTTTGCACTGTGGAAGATGTAGCCGATGCCGTACGCTCGTGCGGCGTCCAGACAGGCTTCATCGTCGTCGACATACAGCGCGCGCGCCGGGTTGAAACCGAGGAGCCGTTGGCAGATCGGCCAATACTCGGCGCGCATCTTGAGATGACCGACTTCAAAGGCGTCGACGATCCGCGTGACGTAGCGATCGACTCCGGTCTTCGCCCGCTTGATCTCAACCCCCGCCGTGTGCGCATTCGTCACAATGACCACCCGTTTCCCGAGCGAGCTCAGATGTTGAAGAAACAACTCGGCATGGGGCAGAAAGTCGATCATATGGTCGAGTTCCTTCGTCATCGCCACGACGTCGATCCCAATCCGCTCCGTCCAATACTGCAGATTCGTCCAATCCAGTTCGCCCTCGACTGAGCGGTACATGCCCATCAGACGATCCCGCGCCTCCTCAAAGGCCAGTCCATGCCGGGCGGCGTAGCGTCGCGGCAACTCCTCTTCGAAGAAGAAATTATCGAAGTGGCGGTCGAGCAAGGTTCCGTCCATGTCGAGCAGGACGTCGTCGATCTGGTCCCAATCAACCCCGTGAGGGGTGAGGGGTAAGGAGTCAGGCGACATGAAGGAAGTATAACGGAGGCAAGAGGCGAAGACGAGCCGTTGTGTTTATTAAAACCGGTGTGATACGGTCCGAGCGGCATCCGCACATCAAACACACTTTGCATTCGTCATGACTTCCAACCCCTTACCCCTTGCCCCTTACCCCTCACCTGTCCCGTTGATCGCCATCATCGGCCGGCCGAACGTGGGGAAATCCACGCTCTTCAACCGCATTCTCGGCACGAGGGCGGCCATCGTGGACGATGTGCCCGGAGTCACCCGCGATCGGCATTATGCGGACGGGGTGTACCGGGGGCGGCCGTTCCGTCTGGTCGACACCGGGGGGCTCGATCCGACGGCCACCGAGGGCATGCTGGCGCTGATCAAGCAGCAATCCCAAATCGCCATGGCGGAGGCCGATGTCCTCATCATGCTGGTCGACGGACGATCCGGTCTGACACCGGCCGATCAGGAAGTTGTCGCGCTCTTGCGAAAGGTACAGAAGCCGGTCTTTGTGGCCGTCAATAAGATCGACACGCCGAAAGTCGAGTCCCTGCTGGCCGACTTCTACCAGATCGGCCACGAGCAGCTCTATGCCGTCTCCGCCGAGCACGGGATCGGCGTGGACGATCTCCTGGATGCCATCTGGCCACTGCTGCCCGAGGCGCCGGGCGAGGCGGAGGTGGCCGAGCCGCCGCGGATCGCCATCGTCGGCCGGCCCAACGTGGGCAAATCGACGTTCATCAATACGCTGGCCGGCGAAGAGCGGGTCGTCGTCAGCGATGTGCCGGGCACCACCCGCGATGCGATCGACACCCTGGTGACTGTCCGGGGGCGAACCTATCTGTTCACCGACACGGCCGGCATCCGACGTCGCGGCAAGATCGAGCGGGGCATCGAAGGGTACAGCGTGCTCCGGGCCATGCGGGCGATGGGCCGGTCGGATGTGGCCGTGCTAAATTGCGGGTCTCGCGCTCCGACAGGGCCGGGCCTGCATGGTGCTGGTCAACAAGTGGGACTTGCACGAGGATCGCCCCGCCGCGCGCCAGAAGTTCGAGCTGGAGCTGCAGCGGAAACTGGCGTTTCTCCCCTGGGCGCCGGTGCTGTACGGATCTGCGCTCAAGCCGGATCTCCTGACGGAGTTCTTCCCGGCGCTCGATCGGGTCGTGACCGCGTTTACGACCCGCGTGACGACCGGTCCGCTGAATAAGTTCTTGCAGGAGGTCGTCGAATCGCATCCCTTGCCGGTCCCCAAGGGGAAGCCGAGCAAAGCGACACGCTCGGTATTCATGACCCAGGTCGCGACCAAACCGCCGGCCTTCGCCCTGTTTGTGGGCCGACCCGAAAACATCGGCAAGTCCTATCTTCGATTCCTCGAAAACCGCCTCCGCGAGACCTACGACTTCCAGGGAACCCCCATCCGCATGCTAGTCCGCAAGAAGTAAGGGTTTTAGGGTCACCCCATCCGGTTTCAGTTCGCTCGGATGTTGTCCGATAGGATGCAGGGAAAAGCCTGTATCTGAACAGGCTGTCGATTGCCGTCCGATCCACGATGTACGATCTGAACAGGTTTGACCTGCACGACATGGCCATGTGCGGGGCGGCCCTTCGTCGCCTCGGCCTGGGCGCCGCCAGCCTTGAAGAGGTGGCGGGTCGGGTGACGCGCTACTTCTATGAGCATCTGAGGATCGGAACCTCGGGCCCTCCGGCCTGCGCCCTAGTCCGGTTCTTCAAGACGCATCCCTACCAGCATCTCGACCCGTCGCGCCAAGAGGCCGCACGTACCCGCTTGGGCCGAGCGCCGGACATCCCCGCAGTCCGATGCCTCACGCTCCTCGGCAGCGCCGGACATGAGCCGGAGTGGAATAATCCGAACAATTCCCGTCGCTACCGGGCGATTCCGCTCCTTGACGAGGAGGCCGTGCGTCAGCTGCCGATGGTCGCGCAGCTCTTTCATCAATTGGATCCGGCCCTGTTGCCGGCCCTCGTCCGACCCGGCGCCAATCTCGTGTTGGATACGCATGAGCACAGCTACAATGTGTTCTTTGTCCAGCAGGCTAAGGAGAGCCCCTTCGTGCCGGTGCAGGCGGACTTCGTGTTGCGATACGGCGTCGAGTCCGTCCTGGGGTTCGGGGGCACTCTGCCGGGGGGCGAAGTCTTCGCCGTCATCCTGTTCTCAACGGTCCCGCTCGCCCCCGAGACGGCCGATCTGTTTCGGGCCATGGCGCCTTGCGTCAAGCTGGCAGCGCTCCCGTTTGAGCCGCAGGCGGTGTTTGCGGACGGGCACCCGGATCGACGGGGCACCGACTCGTCTCCGCCGTCCGACGACAGTCGCTACTGGGCCAAGGTGGCTGCGCAGGAGCTGCTCCTCGTGGTCTATGAGCAGGTCGTCGTCGAGCAGACTGAGCGGCTGGCCCGGTCGTCGGCGGCGCTCGCCGAGGCGCGAGACCATGCGATGGAGGCATCCCGGCTCAAGTCGCAATTTCTCGCCAACATGAGCCATGAAATTCGCACCCCCTTGAACGGGGTGCTGGGCATGACCGACTTGCTCCTCGATACGCCCCTGTCGTCGGACCAGCGAGAGCTGGCCGATGCCGTGCAGACATCCGGACAGTCGCTCCTCACTCTGATCAACGACATCCTGGACTTTTCCAAGATCGAAGCGGACCGGATGGAGCTCGAAACCATCGACTTCGACCTCAGAACGACCGTGGAGGATACCGTCGCCATTTTGTCCGGACAGTCCTACGCAAAGGGCCTGGAGCTCTGCTGTCTCATCCAGGCGGATGTGCCTTCCCAGCTACGAGGCGATCCGGCGCGAATCAGACAAATTCTGATCAACCTGGTCGGCAACGCCGTGAAATTTACCGCCTCGGGAGAGCTGGTCGTCGAAGTGAAGCTCGAAGCGCCGGAAACTCGTGAAGCGTTACACGTGCAGCGTGAAGCGTCCGAATCCGGAAACGAGGTATGCTTCACGAACGACGAACGACGGCACGGAGAAGTGCTCTTACACTTCTCCGTGCGAGATACCGGCATCGGTATGACCCCCGAGGTGCAACGGCGACTGTTCCAGGCCTTTACGCAGGGCGATGGATCGACGACTCGGAGATTCGGCGGCACCGGCTTGGGGCTCGCCATTTGCAAGCAACTGGCGGAACTGATGCAGGGCACCTTCGGGGTGACCAGCGAGCCGGATCGGGGGAGCCGCTTCTGGTTCTCGATTCCCTTCGGTCGATCGCAGTCCCCGCCGGCGGATGCGCCCACCTGGACCGATTTGCGGGGTGTGCGCACGCTGATCGTCGACGATCATGCGACGAATCGCCTGATCCTCAGTCAGTACTGCCAGGAATGGGACATGCCCCATGAAACCGCGGCGGGCGGTCCTCAGGCGCTGGTGCTGTTACGAGCGGCAGTCACCGCCGGTCAGTCCTTCGATCTGGCGATCCTGGACGTCAAGATGCCCGAAATGGACGGCCTGGAGCTGGCCGCGGAGATTCGAGAAGACCCGGCGTTGGCCGGGACCAGGCTGGTGGTGGTGACGGCCATGGGTCAGCGCGGCGATGCGGACGTCTCCGAGGCGGTCGGCGTGCGGGCCTATCTGACCAAGCCGATCCGGAAGTACCAGCTCTACGACGGGCTCACGGTGGTGATGGGCGCGAAGAGCAAAGATAAGGGCCGGTCCGGGCCTGCTCCGAGCCTGGTCACCCGACACTCCCTTCGCGAAACGGAATCGAGGGCACGGGGCCGCGTGCTGGTGGTTGAAGATAATGTCGTGAATCAGAAAGTGGCGGTCCGCATGGTCCAGAAGTTGGGCTTCGGGGTCGATCTCGCGGCCAATGGCCGAGAAGCCCTGGAGGCCGTCGTGCGGATGAACTATGTCGCCATTCTGATGGACTGCCAGATGCAGGACATGGACGGGTTTGAGGCGACTCGCGCCATCAGAGAACGTGAAGCGTTAAACGTGAAGCGTGAAGCGTTTGAATCCGACACGAGGAACGCTTCACGAACGACGAGCGACGCGGCACGCAGCCGCGTGCCGATCATCGCCATGACCGCGAACGCCATGCAAGGCGATCGCGAGCTCTGTCTGGCCGCCGGGATGGATGACTACGTTAGTAAGCCGATTCAGTTCCAGGCCCTCGGTGAAGTGTTGTCCCACTGGGCCGCATCCCCGGCCGGCTTGGCTGAGCCGGAATCCGCCTCATCTGCGTAGGGCACTCCTCTCTCACGCTCCTCGCACAGACTCCGTCACCTCCGTCTCAACTCCGCAGAATATCACGCATTTTCTTTACTTGCCGCCAGCCTTAGCGTAAGACAGAACGTGATCGGCGAATCTTTTCCTCGCGGGTGAGCTCTATACCGCCTGGTCGGTCGCTGCCCGGACGGGCGCAAAGGAGGGCGTCATGTCGAACTTCTCTCAGGTGCATCCACAAGGCATGCTCGCGGTCGGGCTCGCCCTCGTGATAACGGTCGGCTCCTCCCTTGTCGCATATGCCGAAAAAATTCTGACGCTCCAGGAGGCGCTGTCCCTCGCACAGCAGCACAGCCCGGTGCTCAAAGCCTCCCGGCAAGACCTCCAGGCCTCCGACGCCCAGCGAGCGATTGCCGGTGGAGCCTACCTGCCCAAAGTGGACGTCACGGAGACGTTCACCAATACCAACAATCCCGCCCAGGCCTTCGGGCTGCTGCTCAACCAGGGGCGATTCACGGCGGCGGATTTCAACACGACGACGCTGAACCGTCCGGGGTCGACCGAGAATTACCGGGCGGCCGTGACGCTCACGCAGCCGGTCTACAACGGCGGTCGCGAGCGGCTTGGCCTGCAAATGGCGGAGATCGGCCAGGCCGCCTCGGCCGAAAACTTTTCACATGTGCAGCAGCGGGTGCTCTTCACTGTCACAAAGGCCTTTTACGATCTCGTGATGGCCAAGGCCGTACGGGTCGTCTCGCGGGAAACCGTCCAGATCGCGGAAGCCAACCTGAAGCAGATTCAGTCGCGCTTCAAGGGCGGCTTGACCGTGAAATCCGATTTGTTGCAGGCGGACGTCCGCTTGGCCAGCCTGCGCGAAGAAGCCATCCGCGCGGATCAGGCCGTGCGGGTGGCGGCGATCGGACTCCGGCACGGCATCGGATTGAACGAAGAGGTCGATACGGAGAAACCCTTGGCGGTCGAGGAGGGCCGCACGCTGGATCTGCATCTGCTGGTCTCACGGGCGCTTGACCAGCGGCCGGACTTCCGGGTCCTGTCCGCGGAGCTGCGAAAAACCCAGGTCGGCGTCCAAATGGCCAAGTCCGCGTTTCTGCCCAATTTCAATCTGCAGACGAGCTACGAGCTGAACAACACGGCGCCGGTCAGCCCGAACGGCTCGAACAACTATGTCGCCTTGGGCATCGTCAGCCTCAACCTCTTCAACGGGATGAGCGATCAGGCGCAGGTGCAAAAAGCGAAAGCCAATGAGGAGAAAGTCCGGGAACTCATGGAGGCCAAGCGGCGAGAGATCGAGGTGGAGGTCGTGGACGCCTACTACGCCCTGTCTGCCGCGAGCGGGCGAATCATGGTGACACAGAGCGCCGTGGCTCAGGCTGAGGAGAATCTCCGCATCGTCGGGAATCGCTACCAGTCGGGTCTTTCCCCGGTCCTCGACCTGCTGACGGCCGACGCCGTGGCTCAGGCTGAGGAGAATCTCCGCATCGTCGGGAATCGCTACCAGTCGGGTCTTTCCCCGGTCCTCGACCTGCTGACGGCCGAACTCGCCTTCAATCAGGTCAAACAGAACCGCATCCACGCCATGTACGATCTGCAGTTGGGTCGCGCCAGGCTTGATCTCATGATCGGAGAGTTTCACCAGACCGGCCAGGGCGATCGTTGAGGTTCGGTTGAGTCGAAGGGACGAGAACCAACGAGACGTGGCCCGCACCGTCGGCGTGATTGCGACATGTGAGCATGGCCGATGGAGACGGCCGCACATTCACGACGGTGTATCCCCCAACTTCCTCACCTTCACCTTCACCTTGACCTTGGCCTTCCCGTTCCTCTCCGCCTGCGATCGGGGCGAGGCGCCGCGTCACGACACCAAGACGGTAGCGGTTTCGCCGGCCATTGAAGCCGCGGTCGTGGCCGTGCGTGCCGCGCGCCTGCCGATCCGTGTGGAGGTCACGGGGCAGGTCACCGCGCAATTTCGCGCCACCTTGTCCAGCCAGCTCCGCGGGGTGGTTCAAGAGGTGCCTGCCGCTGAGGGCGTGGCGGTGAAGAAGGGGCAGCCCCTGGTGCGGCTCGATCAGCGGGATGTGAAAGCCGCGCTCGCCCGCGCCGAGGCCGAGCATGAGAATGCCGGGGCGCATCTGGCGCGCATGGAGCGGCTCTTCCAGGAAGATTCCGTCGCGCGGCAGGAATTGGAAAACGCCCGTCGCGCCCACAAGGTGGCTGAGGCTGGCCGGCGCGCGGCTCTGGCTCAACTGAGCCACACAGTGCTCAGCGCGCCCTTCGACGGGATCGTGACCGAGAGGAACGTCGAGGTCGGGGAGCTCGCCTCTCCGGGGCAACCGCTGGTCACGATTGAAGCGCCGACGCATCTCCGTCTGGTAGCGACGGTAGCGGAAGGCGATCTGAAAGCCGTGAGGCGGGGCGACACGATGCCCGTGATCATCGACGCGCTGGGCGGGGATTCCCTGAAGGGCACGATCACGCAGATCCTCCCGGCCGGGGATCCCGTCACCCATACGTTTGTCGTGAAAGTGGACCTGCCGCCCGTCCCCGGTTTGAAGAGCGGCATGTTCGGTCGCCTCCAGTTGAACAAGGGGGACAGTGCGTCGCTGGTCGTGCCGGCGAAGACGGTCGTGGAGCGGGGCCAGCTGACCGGCGTCTTCGTCGTCGGGCCTGCTCCGGACTCCGTCGCGCACCTCCGTTGGGTCACGGTAGGGCGCCGGCTCAACGGCGAGACCGAAGTGCTCTCAGGGGTGAACGCCGGGGAACAGGTCCTTGCCGACGCCAGTCTCGGCGTGGACGGCGCCAAAATTCGAATCGCCGAAACGGCACCGTAAGCGGACTCGTCGTTCGTTCCTCGTATCTCGTCAAAAGGCAACTCCGCAGACACGACGCGAACCATGCCCATGGCCAATGATTTCTCTCCTCACCCTCCGTCAGAGACGAGCGACGAGAGACGAGCGACGAGATACGGTCTTTCCGGTCGCATCGCCTCCCTGTTCATCGGAAGCAAGCTCACCCCATTGTTGCTGCTCGCAGCATTGCTGCTCGGGGTCCTCGCCGTCATCCTGACGCCGCGCGAAGAAGAACCCCAAATCGTGGTGCCGATGGCCGATGTGTTCCTGCCCTTCCCCGGTGCGTCGGCCAAAGTGGTCGAGGAACAGCTGACCAAGCCCATCGAACGCGTGCTGTCGGAGATTCGCGGCGTGGAGTATCTCTATTCGATCTCCCGTCCGGGAGGAGCGCTGCTGATCGTGCGGTTCTATGTCGGGGAACCGATGGAGCGGAGCCTGGTGGATCTCTACGACAAACTGATGTCCAACCAGGACCGCCTGCCGCCGGGCGCAGGGCCGTTCCACGTCGAGCCTCGCGACATCAACGATGTGCCGAGCTTGACGCTCACCCGCTCGAGCGACCGGTATGCCGATGCGCAGCTCCGACAGGTCGCGGAGGGCGTCCTGGAGGAGATCAAAAAGGTGCCGTCGACGGCCGGCGGCTTCCTCGTCGGGGGCCGCCCACGGGAACTCCGCGTGCAATTGGATGCCGCACGTCTGAAAGCCTACGGCGTGAGCCCTCTGCGCATCGCGGAGGTCATTCGCGGCGAACATGTGGCCTCGTCCGCGGGCCGCTTCTCGAGCGGCAACCAGGACTATCTCTTGGAAACCGGTCGGTTCCTTCGCTCCCGGCAGGATCTGGAAGCGTTGGTAGTCGGCGTGAGCCAATTAGACACGCGGCTCGGCACTGCCGGAGGCGTCTTCAGCCGCGAGGTCGCGGCCGAGCGGCGCTCGGAGAGACTCGCCGCTACCGACGCCGCGGGCGCTGCCCGTCCTATCTACTTGCGCCAAGTGGCGGACGTGATCGATGGGCCGGCGGAGACCACGCACTACGTGTGGTTCGGATTCGGCCCCTCACTCTCCCCTCTCCCCCCAGGGGAGAGGGCTGGGGTGAGGGGAGAGTCCCCCGCCGTCACCATTGCGATCGCAAAGCAGCCGGGCGCCAATGCGGTCACGGTCTCGCGCGCCGTGCTCCAGACGGTGAACGAACTGAAAGGCAGGCTCATCCCGGCCGACGTTCGGGTGACCGTCACGCGGGATTACGGGGAGTCGGCCGACGAAAAAGCGAACGAACTGCTGTGGCATCTGGCGATCGCGGTCGTC
>JACRLS010000022.1:0-1995 GCA_016235225.1 Nitrospirota bacterium
CTTGTTGGGCGCCCCCCAGGCAATGTGACTGTCCACGATGATCAGGGTCGGCCGATCCGTCGTGCGTTGAAACGTGCGAAAGGCCCGGTCCAGGATGTCCAGATCGTTCGCGTCCCCGACGCGCGTTACGTTCCATCCATAGGCAATGAAGCGCGTGGCCACGTCTTCGCTGAAGGCCCAATCCGTGTGGCCCTCGATCGTGATCTTGTTGTTGTCATAGAGCCAGCAAAGGTTGGAGAGCTTCAGGTGCCCGGCAAGGGAGGCGGCTTCACTCGACACGCCTTCCATCATGCACCCATCGCCCGCCAGCGCATAGACCCGATAGTTGAACATCTCGAAGCCCGGGCGGTTGAAGTAGCTCGCCATCCATCGGCCGGCGATCGCCATGCCGACGCTGGTCGCCACCCCTTGTCCCAACGGTCCCGTCGTCGTCTCGATGCCGGAGGTCCACCGGTACTCCGGATGTCCGGCGCAGCGGCTGTCCAGCTGCCTGAACCGCTTGATGTCGTCCAGCGAGACCGACGGCCGGCCGAGCGTTTCATACTGGGCATTCACCGCCTTCACCCCGCAGAGATGCAAGAGTGAATAGAGCAGCATGGATGCATGCCCCATGGACAGCACAAAGCGATCTCGATTCGGCCAGATGGGATCGCCGGGATCGAACCGAAGAAACCGATTCCATAGACAGTAGGCGACCGGGGCCATCGCCATCGGCGTGCCGGGATGCCCGAAGTTGGCCGCTTGCACCGCATCGATGGCCAACGTCCGGATCGTGTTTACACAGAGAAGATCGAGCTGACTCGATGTACTCATGATAGACCTCCTGTCCTCACGACACTGCGATGAGCTCGAGCAGTGCTTGTCGATCCCCCATCTCACAATCCGAGAAGTCGAATCCAGGGGCCATGGTCGTGCCCAGCAGGGCAAAGCGACCACCGCGTCGGAGCCGTGCCCCTTGCCACAGGCCGCGAGGCACGACGGCTTGCAGATGCATCCCATCGAAGACCTTCGGGCCGAGTGTCACGACGCGGCCGGTTCCATCCGGCAGTAGTTGGAGGAGTTCGACAGGATCGCCCAGGTAGAAGTGATAGATTTCGTCCGACGCCAACCGATGGAGCCGCGAACAGGTGTCCGGCGTGAGAAGGTAGAAAATCGCCGTACTCAGGGCGCGACGTCCTTGCCGACAGCCGGCGACGTCAGGCCCGATCACCTCGGCGGAGCGATAAGACTCTGTATAGTAGCCCCCCTCCAGCGGCAGAGGCTTCAAACCCAGTAGTGTCATTAGCCGTTCCGCAACCTGACTCTGCCGCCCGGCGGGGCGTCGGTTCTCCCTCCTCTTCTTGTCGACTCTGACACTTTTCACGCTTCACGCTCCACTGTTTTCACCTCACCCCTTCCGCCTTACTCCTCACTTATCTAGTATGGCATCTCCTCGTCATCCAGACCGAAGTGGTGCCCGATTTCATGGACGACAGTATCCCGGACTTCCTGAATGACGTCTTCCGACGTGGTACAGAGACGCAGGATCGGCCTCCGATAGATGGCGATCTTTGCAGGCAGGTTTCCGGCTGCGTCAAAGAACGACTCGGTCCCGAGGGCTTGTCCCGTGTAGAGGCCCAGGAGGTCATCCTCCGAATCGGCTTCGACTTCGTCCAGGACCTCAAGCGACGGCGCTTCTTCGACGACCACCGCGACATTCTCCAGGAGACGACGATAGCGGCGTGGAAGCCCATCCAAAGCCCGACGCACCAATGCCTCAAACTCTTCTGCGCTGAACAATGGCCCTTGAGATCGGCGCCTCGGCATGATCGTCACAAGCGAGCGGCTTATGGCTCAGCGAACACCGATCCGCTCTCTCATCTCATGAACCATAAGCATCTACCATCACCCATTCGCGCTCTGCTGACTTAGTGGAGGCCCCCGTCCGGCGTGACGGAAGGTGTGTGTTTCGATGTCGAGTCGATGACTCCGTGCTTCCGGAAGGGCGGTGAGTTC
>JACRLS010000022.1:2059-9948 GCA_016235225.1 Nitrospirota bacterium
CTCCCATTGGCGAGCAGCGAAGAGACGATTGCCCTCCTCCACCGCGGCGGACGCGGCGGGCACGGAGCTTGTGGGAGCCCGCAGTGTTCGGACTTCCTTGAGAGCTTCTCCGCAACTCATCAATCCGATGACCATGACGAGACTAACCAGTACTCGGACGGCTCGCATCGATCGCCTCCTTTTACATCTCGATGACCTGGCCTGCACGAAGGAAGAGAAACTGAAACCCGACGGACGGGACGCCGAGCGCCTGTCTCACTCCCGCTTGATAGGCCTCCGATTGTGGGCGGTACGTCTCCGCCCGCGCCCGGACCTCGGCGCCCTCGACCCGATCCGTCTTATAGTCGGCAATCCAGATACGCCCGTCAAGCCGGAAGAGCAGGTCGACGACCCCCTGCATGACTGACGACTGTGGACTATGAGCTGATGGCGGCGTTGCGCCGGCCGCCCAGGGAATCATAAATGGGACTTCCCGCCCTAGAATCTCCGCTCGTTGCAGCTCGGGATAGACCGCTGATCGGACGAAGGTGTCCAGGATCGAGCGGAGTTCATCGGCAAGCTGACGATCCACTGCCATCAGCCATCCTTTGGTGTGCTCGTCCTCCAATTGCTCGATGCCCCTTGTAAAGTCCCAGCATTCCAGCAGCCGGTGGGCGAGAATCCCGGTCTGCCGGCCTCCCCTGGACTTGTAGAATCCGTCGTCCCATTGGTAGCCGGCGTGCGGAAGTGCTCGACCCGCCTGCAGGCCTGTCGCCGTCAGAAATCTTTGAACCTCATGCGCGGCCGCACAGCGGGCCTCCCGCAGATCCCATCGCGCGTCCTGAACGGCGGTGACTGCCGTCTCAGAGGTCCAGGCCGCGTCGGGCCCCGATCGCGTCAGTGGAATATCGTCGCCCACCGCCACCTCGACCGGCACCGAGACTCCTCCCACCTGAATCGGGCCTGGGTGGCATTCCGGAAGATCCACGCCCCACCCTTCACTCACCAGAGCAAGCCCTCCCTCACCTCGATGCGACCTGGTCGTCGGAAGACCGGCCGACAACACCAGACGACGTTTGGCTCGCGTCATGGCCACATAGAGGACCCGACGTTCTTCTGCCCGCTGCCGCTCGGACAGCTTGGCGCCCAGATAGACACCACCGACCGTTCGCCACGCCCCCACTTGTACCCCGACCAGCCCGGTCGACCAGTCCTGGTGGACGGTGATGCGATCCTCCCGCCGATCAGTGCCCCGATGAAGCCCGGCAAGGATCACCATCGGAAACTCCAACCCCTTCGCTTTATGGATACTCAAGACGCGAACCGCGCCCTCCTGGTCCGGCGCCTCAGCCCCTTCTTCGGCCAGCGGGCTTTCGGCTTCGTCCGGCCGATCGAGAAACCAGCCCCGGATCCGCCTCACCACCGTCCGCCAGGACGCCCCCGGTTGCTCCCCTGCCTGGATCAGCAGAGTCCGAAGTTTCTTCACGTTGGCCACAGCCTGCTCCCCGTCCTGCCATGCCGCGGCCAGCTCCATCATGGGTACCCTGTCGAAGAGGTAATCCAGGCCCTCCACCACCGGCAGCCGGGGCAAGGTGTGGTGCAGGTCACGCAGCAAACGATAGAGCCGCTCCGCCGATTGGAGGCCGGTCGGGGGATCGCGTCGAAAATCCAGTCGCCCGGCGGACACGAGTTGTTCCAATTCCCGATCGTTCAGTCCGCCGAGCGCGGAGCGGAGGACCGCGGCCAGGGCAATCTGATCATGCGGCGTGAGGCAGGTACAGAGCAGGTTCCCCAGGTCGATCACCTCCTGCCGCTCAAAAAAATGCTTTTCCCCCTCCGTGACATAGGGAATGCCGTGCCGCCGCAGCGCCTCCACATACTCGCGCGCGACCGTCAGGGTCCGGAGCAAGATCCCGACATGTCGGGGTTTCACCGTCACGGATACGTCTCCCTCCTGCAGCGGCTGGCGCCCGAACACCTCCTCGGCCAGCCAGTGGGCAAGCGATTCCGCTTCGCACCGGGTGGCCGTCTCGGCATCGGCCTCAGCATCCTTCGGTCGCACCAACCGCACCAGCAGGCCCTCATTCGGATTCGCCGCTGCCGCCGACATCACCGGGACTAACGGCTCGTTCTTCGGCTGCAGCCCTTTGAGAGCCTCCGCCGGAAACAGACGCGAGAAGCAGGCGTTCACCGGCGCAAGCAGGTCGGCATGGCTCCGGAAATTCGTCTGAAGCACATGCGGCTCGCCGAAGGCGCCGTCGGCCAACACGACCCCGTCAATGACCCGATCGTAGGCTTCCATGTCGGCGCGTCGGAAGGCGTAGATCGATTGTTTGGGATCGCCGACGACAAACAACTTCCCGGGCCCCAGACGGACCTCCTGCCATCGGGGCGCATCCCGGTCTTCCCCCTCGGCCAGAAACAAGACCAGTTCATACTGAACCGGATCCGTGTCCTGAAACTCATCGACGAGGATAGCCCGGAACTGGTGTTTCAACGCCCGTCTCACATCCGGATGATCGCGCAGCAGATCGCGAGCGCGGGCCAACAAGCCATCAAAAGACACGCACCCGCTGTCGACGAACCGCTGCCGACAGGTTCCGGCAAATCCGACGAGCCGGGTAAGAAGGGGCGCGAGCGGCGTCATGTCGGCCTGCAACAACCGCTTGGTCGACTCGATGATGGCTCTAGCCGCCGCATGGTCCTCCTTCGTCCAACTGGTCGTCCGCGCCGGAATGGCCCGGTCGAGATCCGGTGGAAGCGCGCGAGCTTCTGTGGAAAGCCGGTCCTCCCCAGCCCACAGGTCGAGCCGCGCCATTGCCGCGTCCAGCATTCGCTCCACCGTGTTGGTCTTCTGATGGGACAGGCGGAGCCCCGAGGCCTGATCGCGCAGCCTCGCAGCCCACCGGCGGATCACCTCCGGCACAGCCCCTCCGCTCTGTTCCCAGGCCAGGGACTCGCTCAGCGAATCGAGCGGAACCAATTCACTGCACAGACGGACCGCCAACTCGCGGATCTCCTCGATCGACACATGAGTCAGAGCCGCACGCCAGGCGGCGTGGTCAGCCCCATCGGGGGCCAATTCCTCATCCAGCCAGAGCCGCCATTCGCGCTCGACATGGTCGGCAAATCGGCTCCCGTCATCTTCCACAAACTCCGGGTCCACGCCACTCTGTTGGGGATAGAGACGAAGCAGATGAGCGGCAAAACTATGGATCGTCCCTAACTGACTCTTCTCCAGATCCAGGAGAGCCGCCTGCGCCAGCTCGCGTAATTGGCCCCCATCCAGCCCATACCGCGTTTGGATGTCCGCCATCTGCTCGCACTCTCGACGGAGGCCCGGCCCACCAGGCGGATCGGACGGATCAATCGTCACCCAGAGGCGCAGGCGATCGTGGAGCCGAAGTTTCATCTCGTTCGCCGCCTTGTTGGTGAACGTGAGCGCGACGATCCCACCAATGGGAAGCGGGTCCGGTCGACGGAAGAGGAGATGGGTCAACCGATCCACCAGCAAGGTGGTCTTCCCGGTCCCCGCTCCGGCGGTCACCACGACGTTCCGATCCATGGCCGTTGCGGCCCGTTCGCGCGCGCGCTGGTCTGAAAGTGGCGTCATTTCAGGCTGTCCCTATCGCGTATTCGCCGCTTCCTGGTAGGAGGTGTCTCGGATGCAGCATCTCCGGTAGAAGTCCGGTCTGTTGCTGGAGCGCCGCCCGGCTTGTCCACCTCCGCATGTCGCAGGCGTCGGTAGGTCTCGACCTGAGTGTGGTCCGCACGCGCCCGCCACCGGCTGGGTTGATGATGCAGCCGGCACATGGTGCGATAGTCGCACTGCTCGCAGTCGGAGCCCGGGGCGATGAAAAACCGACCCGACCGGATGTGCTCCATGACCAGGGCCAAGGTTGCCCGCAATCGAGCCCCCAGCGACCCCGTCCAGGCGTCACCCGGGAAGGCAACCGGTGTCACCACTGCGCCATCTTCATCTTCCCGCCATTTCGGGGCGAGATATTGAAACCAGACGCCCTCGCTCGTGACAGAGCCGGCGGGCCAGTCGGCCGGTGACGCCTCCTGCGCCATCTGCTCCGCCATCAGAAGATAGAAGGGCGGTTGCCACTCCCGTCCTCGCACCGCAGCCAAGGTCAAATTCTTTTCCAACGTTTTGGCCGTCCGGCTGGTTTTGTATTTGTAGTCGAGGATACGGTAGGTCTTCCGCGCGGCCGCCCAATCCACGCGATCGATCTGCCCTTCACAGTGCAGCGTCTCGGAGCCCGTGGGCAGCGCCACCGGCACGTCGGCCTGCACCGGCGACTCGAAGAGGATCGGTCGCCATCCTCCGTCCTGGAGGTCCTGAAGGTCTTCTTGCAACACCCGGGACAGGAGATCAAGGAGTCGCGCCTGGGTCACCTCCCACAGGAACGGATAGCCGACGGGATGGGTTCGAGCATAGTCATGAAAATGGGGTGCGGCTGCTCGTGCCAGACTGGCCGCAATATCCACCGCCCGCCACCCATCGCCCCTGATTCCCTCCGCATGCCATGCGCGATGGACGTCGCGGAGAATCGCATGGGCGAGCGTGCCCACTTCGACAGGGCCGACCTCACCGATCTCCTCCGGCTCCTCAATCGAGCGGAGCCGGAGAACCTGTCGCGCAAAATATTGGAAGGGACAGATGCCGTACGATCGCAGCCCGGTCGGCGCCACCTGTTGGATCAGCCGTTGCCAGACCGACGGCACGTGACCGATCACGCCATCGTAGCCCCCGAGGGCCGGACGCCCGCTGTCGAGAGACCGCAAGGTTTCAAGGCCCTTCGGCAGGAGATCGCATCCTGTCAGCCGCCGCAAGAGGGGCAGGGCCACCCGCCTGCGGGCCAACCCGGCGTCCACCACCATCTCACGCGGGTTCAGCCACTCGGAGAGGATGAGCCTGCCGTTGCGTCCATCGCCTCGGGATAGACAGCGCGGCGGATCGACAGTCCGGCACCACCTGCCGAATCTCATCGAGGTAAAGAGAGGGAATCACCGGCCGACCGGTATCGTCACTCCGTAAGGTGAGCAGAGTCAGGCGCTCAGTCGCCGCATTGACCAGGAGCCAGAAGAGCAACTTCTCTTCCTCAAACCCTGCCAACTTCTCCGTGACCTTGTACCCAAGATCGGCTTCCAGAAAACGCCGTTCGGCATCACGAAGAAACGCATCTTCGCGGATGTGCCGCGGGAAGACACGTTCATTCACGTTCACGAGGTAGAGCGCGCGGAAGGGCAGGCCACGGGCCGTCATCGCATCAAGGACCTGCACGCCTCGATCCGACTGGCCCGCCATCGGTACCCGCACCTCCTGCACGATGCGGTGCAACGTCGCAACCATCTCCTCGATGGGCACCGAATCAGGAAGTCGCACCAGATCCGTGAGCACGGCAAGCACCTCGCTCAGATCGGGCTCGGGCACCACGTCCTTCTTCTCTATATCAGGTGACCGGCGGGACTGCGGCGCCAGCAGCGAGGACCAGAGGGTCTCGAGATGGGTGAGATATTCGGCCCAGGCCGCCTCGTCCGGCAGCCCTGCCAAGGCCTCGTCCAGTTTCGCCATGCAGCCCAGCAACAGCCTGAGTTGGGAACCGGGAATGCTCGCCGGCTTCCCATCATCATCGTCCGTATCCGAGACTCGACGCGACAGCGGCAGACCGTTCGCGCAGTAAGCCTCCAGGCGTCGCCACTCGTCGAGCCCGCGCGCAATCCCAGCGCGGCGGCTTGCCAGGTCCCACAGGTCGGGCTCAGGCTCCGTGCCTTCCGGGCACAGGGTGCGCAAGTCAAAACAGGGGGCCGACAGCAGCTCGATCACCAAATCACGGCGGTAGCGCTGCTGCTTCACGTCCAGCAATAAGAGGGCCACCTGCACCAAGGGATAGGCCGCGAGCGGCCGCGACAAGGTGGTGGCAAAGGGGATGTGCTGGTCCCGGAACACCCGCGGGATCACCGACTCGTACCCGGCCAGAGTCCGGCCGACGACCCCGATCTCATGGAAGGCATAACCCGATCCTTCTACCAGACGGAGAATGTCCTTCGCGACAAAGGTCACCTCGTCTTCGCGGCCTGCGGCATCCACCATCTGAACGGTCGCCGATGTCCGGGCAGGTCCGTCGGATCGTCCGGCGGCGTCCAGGTCCCGGTCAGTGGACGCAAAGATGCGTTGGAGCGGTCTCAGCCGCGAGAGACGGTCAGGCCGGAGCGGCACCTGTTGCCAGTCGGCAGGGTCGTGGAGGAGCCCGTGGAGATACCGCTCGAAGAAACGCTCGGCAAACCCGAACGCCGGATGCCTGCGCAACAAAGGGAAAAAGAGTGTCGTGGGATACCGGCGGACGATCTCTTGAAACAGTTCCAACTGAACTTGAGTCAGATCGTAGAACCCGTAGTACGAGATGTCGGCCAGTGACTGCAGGAACGGCGAACGATCGAGATGACGGAGGGCCTCCACCGCGAGGTCATCGGGATCCCGGGCGGCACTGGAGGCTGCGGCTGCACGAACGTCCGCGTAGAGCCGGATCAATCTGGCCGTGGCCGGAGAAGGGGGTGGCTCCCGGGTTTCCAGCGCTTCGAGCACCACTTCGGGATCGACCGCGGCATCTTTGAGATCCTTGCATGTGGCCCACAAGGCGGCCCAGGCGCCCGGCATCTCCGCCAAGTTGCGCCACGGAGACCCAGGCCCCGCTGCCACCTGCTTCCGCAGACTCAGATGGACCAACTCGCGGAAGAGAGTCGAGGAGGAGATCTCGGGCTCGTCCGGCAAGCCGTCACGGCCGAGCAACCGGCGCGTCAACTGATGGAAGGTCAGAATGTGAAGATTGAGAAATCCACGCCCCCGCTCGGCGCAGAGGTGCCATTGCAGACGGCGACGCAACGCGGTGGACGGCACCACGATCGCCGACGGAGCCAGCGGAGCGGCCTGCTTGATGGTGTCGAGGTGATCGAGAAGCGCCTGTTCAAGATCGGGGCGAAAGGCGCCCGTGACGAGGCGGAGCATGGTCAGAAGGCTGAGGCTAAGGTTGAGGGTAAGGTTGGGGCGAAAAAGAAAGAGAAGACACTAATCCTCCGCATTCTCCACCGCCCTGAACCTCAACCTCAGCCTTAACCTGTCTCAGGCCCCATGTTCTCCCCGTTACAGGGGATACAGCCCCAGTCTCCGTCGATGAAGGCCATGGCTTCGCCGCAGAGCGGACAGTCAGGCGGAGGTCCGGTTTGGAGGGGGATCAGCGGCGGCAATTCAAAATCGTCGTCATCTGGAACAGTCATTGTCTGGTTCTTTTCTCTCAGCACTCAGCACTCGATACTCGTTACTTCCTCGGGAGGCTAGGTCTAGGTCTGCCGCTGCATTTTCAATTGGAGGGCCTTCTCGGCGCTCTGGCGACTCGGCACACCCACGAACGTGAGCCGCCCATCAAGAATGGTGGCAGGGACGGCGCGCACCGAATGGCGATTCGCCAGCTCCTGTCCATCGGGGGTGGTGATATCCACTTCCCGATAGCCGAAGCTGTATTTCACCCGCAGCTCCTTCCACAAGCTCTTGGCCGACGGGCAGGCGCCGCAGGTCGGTGAAACAAGCAACACGATGTTGGCCATAGATGAACCATCCTCCACGATGTGACAGCATCTTAGCACCGAGCCAAAAGGTCCCGCAAGGCTGCCTCGTGGCTGCCTCGTGGCTTGACATCCATACGTACTCTTGCTAGCTTGCAGCCTATCTGAACGGAGCCGGCACGTCGCCAATGCTTACCTCGTTCTCCCTCGCCCGCTTCCGATTCGAGCTTGAGCCGGAGTCTCGGTTGGCCCTCCACCCTCGAAATCCCGGCAACACGCTCCGCGGCGCGTTCGGCGCCGCCTTCAAAAGACTCGTCTGCCCGACGCCACAGGAGTGTCGTCAC
>JACRLS010000256.1 GCA_016235225.1 Nitrospirota bacterium
CGACGACATGGTTTATTCTTGATAGGTGACGAAGCCCGAAAGCTTGTTGAATCCCGAGTCCAACACGACGCCGACGAATCCCACCACAAGAATCGCGAAAATCACACCGGAGATGTCGAGGTTGTTCCATTCGATCCAGCTCAGATAGCCGACGCCCAGTTCGCCCAACAACATCTCGGCCGGCACGACAGCGACCAAGGCGCTGCCGAAGGAGATCCGCAGGCCGTTCACGATGGTCGGCGCCGCCCCCGGCAGGATGACTAGAAACAGCCGTCTGAACCACGATAATTGGAGGATGGCGGCCACATGGAGATAGTCTTTCCGCAACCCGTTGACCCCGAAGGCGGTCGTCGCGAGGGTCGGCGAGAGGGCTGCCATGAAGACGACCAGGATCGCCGTCCATTTCGTATCCTTGACGCTGTAGAGCAGCAGCGGCATCCACGCCAGCGGTGAGATCGGTTTCAGGATCTGGATGAAGGGATTGACCGCGCGGAACAAGACCCTGTTCAAGCCCAGCAGGACCCCGAAGACGATCGCGACGAAGGACGCCGCCAGAAATCCGGCTCCGAAGCGCGACACCGTATACAGCACCAGAAAGCCGATCCCGTGATCGTTCGTCCCCTTTTTTACAAACGCCTCACTCAGCTCCTCCTTGGTCTTCTGCAACACAGCCAGCGGACCAGGGATCCCCTTCACTTTCTCCTTTTCCGGGTTCCATGCGTAGGTCCCGTCCGGCTTCTTGATGATGTCGCCGTTGAACTCCATCAACTGGAGTTGGTCCTCCGTCAGACCCTTGGGATTGAACGCCTCCCTGAGCGTGAGGAGATGCCACGCCACCAAGAACGTCACCAGCAAGAAGGCTGTGATCATCCAGGGGTTCTTCACGGTCTGGTTCGCCATCGCTCCGGTTCCTCTTCAGCGTCCCCGGCTAGGCCATGCTGTGAATGGTGAAGCTCTTCACATAGGCCTCCGGTTGAGCCGGATCAAACTCTTTGCCCATAATCACGTGCTTCATCATCGTGGCCGTGTGGGTCGGATAGCCCTGCTCCTTTGCGATCCGGTCGCAATCCGCAGCGCGATAGACCTGCTCCGCGACAGCCTTGTAGCTCACGTCGCCCTTCAAGTGCCCCCACCGCTTCATCTGCGTGAGAATCCAAATGGCCATGGAGTGCCAGGGATAGGGATCGAAATCGATCCGGCTGGGGTCCTTCTTGATGTTCCCCAGGCCGTCGGCGTAGGTCCCAGTGAGGACTTGTTCGAGCACGGTCACGGGCTGATTCAAATAGTTGGTCGGCGAGATCGCCGCCGCGATCTCCTTGCGGTGCGCCGGATTTGACGCATAGTGGGTCGCATCCACGATGGCCCGGAACAGCGCGCCGAACGTGTTCGGATAGGTGGTGGCGAATTCTTTCGACACCGTGAAGGCGCAACAGGGGTGGCGGTCCCAGATCTCTTTTGAGAGCTTGAAGATGAACCCCGCATTCTCATACACGGCCCGCTGATTGAAGGGATCGGGCGCCAAATACCCATCTACGTTGCCGGCCTTGAGATTCGCGACCATCTCGGGCGGCGGCACCACGCGAATCTGCACGTCTTTGTCCGGATGCACTCCACCTTCGGCCAGGAAATACCGAAGCAAATAGTTGTGCATCGAGAAGTCGAAGGGAACGCAGAATCTGAAACCCTTCATGTCGGAGGCCGCTTTCACGCCCTTGTGCTTGTTGTGCAAGGTAATGGCCTGACCGTTGATGTTTTCGACGGTGGGCATATAGAACGGAACCGGCACCGAGCCGACCCCCAGGGTGATGGCCAGAGGCATTGGGGTCAGCATGTGTGCGGCATCCACCTCTTTGTTGATGGCCCAATCCCGGATCATGGCCCAACCGGCGGCGCGCTTCACCGTCGCGTTCAGTCCATGTTTCTTGTAGAACCCCAATGGTTCCGCCATGATGATGGGCGTCGCGCACGTAATGGGGATAAATCCGATACTGAGATCCTTTTTCTCCAGCTTCCCGACCGGATCGGCCGCCAAGGCGACCATGCGATCCAGGGGAAGGAGTTCGCTGATCATCGCCAGTAACGCGGCGCTGCCCAACCCGCCGAGCACCTGCCGTCGGGTCGGACCTGCCGCCTGAACGACAGCGTCCACCACCGTGCGCGTCACGGCATCCTCGAAATAGCGTTCCGCCGAGGCGTCCGGCGCCGTTCCCCTCAGCCCGCCCTCCTCCTGTTCGCCCTTCGTCGTCTTCATGGATGCCTCCTGCACGTTCCCCGCTGGTCGCTCGATGCGGTTCTGTATCGGCCGTTTTCGTTGTTGCCTTGATGTCGTCACAAACAAAAATGCGCCAGACCTTCGTGGATAGGACCGGGGTCCTCCCGCGGAAGAATCTGGCGCCTTTGCCAGGGGTCAGCGCGACCGGACAGCTTCGTCAGATCGCGAAGAATGTGTGTTCTCTGTCGCTTGAGCTTCTCGGGAACGTCATTGTTCCGGGGATGCTGATGTATAGCATCTCCCGGTCAGGCGTTCAAGTCCCACGGACGAGGAGGCATTCCCCTCAATAATAGGATGAGGAGCGATGGAGGGGGATGGGGACCACGATCCCCCTCCGCCGCGTTCCTAACAGTCATAATACAAAAAGAACTCATACGGATGCGGCCGCAACCGGACCTGGTCTACCTCCTTGCTGCGCTTGTAGGAGATCCAGGTTTCGATCAGGTCTTCCGTAAACACCCCGCCCTTGAGCAGGAACTGATGATCCTTCTCCAAGTTTCGCAGGGCATCTTCTAAGCTTCCCGGCATCGTGGGGACCTTTGAAAGTTCTTTCGGCTCGAGATCGTAGAGATCTTTCTACATCGGTGCGCCTGGATTGATCTTGTTCTCGATCCCGTCCAGACCGGCCATGAGCATGGCCGCAAACGCAACATACGGATTCGCCGCAGGGTCTGGAAACCGCACTTCAATCCGCTTCGCCTTTGGGCTCGGAGAATACATCGGGATCCGGATGCCGGCGGATC
>JACRLS010000257.1:0-4916 GCA_016235225.1 Nitrospirota bacterium
GCGCCAGCTCTGCCGGCACGCCCGCCGCTTGGTCCTCTCCGGTCCGCCGGCAACGGCCTCTGCCTCTTGGTTCCTCCCCGAAAGGCGCGTTGGCTCTCCTCTTCCTGTGAGAGAGCCAACTTCATTTCACATAAAGGAGGAAAATGGGAGGATCAGTCCGGCGCCTGGCGGAATGGCACTTCGTTCGGACTTCACGACCTTGAGGCTCTTCTGAACGTGGCGCTGGAAGCCAAGGAGTGGATCGCCGCTCACGCCTTGAAGCGTTGATCACCTTCAACGGGAAGCCTCCGGCCTCCGGGGGCTTAACCTGCAATTGCAATGAGTTGCCAATGACAAAGCTCAGGACAGGGGCCTGTCGAAGCCTGTGGTGAGCGAAGCCGAACCGCACAAATCTGGTTTTTCCGCAGCCCGCTAGAAAGTCTTCCAAGGTATAGCCCCGTCGCGAGATGAACGCCGACGAGCTGGCGAAGAAAGGGGGGCTGGGAGACGCTGGGAGAGGCACTCAGATCGACGAGGGCCTGCGTCTTCATGTTCCGCCCCGGCGTCGGAAACAGCCGGTCCCTCGGAGACTTCATCCCGTCCGGCGACCCCTCCTGGATCGCCTTCAGCAAGATGATGACCAGGAAGATGTGCAGCGCCACGCCGACCCAGATCACGTAGGGTTGCACGCCACCCGCCTCTCGAATCCTTCCCTCCTGTTCTTCGCTCCCCGCCCCGACCGGGGCTCGGAGGCCGGCCAGGTGTTCCTTCACGTGCCAGAAGTAGATGTAGTTGGCGCTCGCCCCCGCAATGACGCGCCACACAATCCCGACCGTGATGTCGCCGGTGAGCATCGCGGTCACGACCGGTCCGATCGCGTACACGAAGGCGTAGAGATACATTTTCCGGTAGAGAAACCAGAGGAAGGGATCGAAAAGGAAGGCGGGCCAATGCCACGTCAGCGCGAAGCGCGGGGCGGGGCCGGCCGTGAATTTCTTGAACTGCGCCAGGTACCGGTCGGCATGCGGCCCGATGAACGTCCGCATCCGCCCTTGCTCATCGGTCGTCACCTCGGTGGTGTCGGTCTTGTCGGCAGCGTCTGACTCGAAGAGCGCGCCGCACTGCAGGCAGAATCGGGCATCCTCGGGATTGGATTGCCGGCATTGGGGACAAGCTTTCATCGCGGGTGCTTATACCATTGCGGGGACTTCTGCTCAAGGCCGCCTCGTATTGCGCCGCCCTGAGCCGCTATGGTACCGTCCACGTTCTACCAGGAGATTCGAGCTCATGCCGACGGATGTGCTGAGACAGGACGCCGAGCAGTACCTCATGAACACCTATGCCCGTGTGCCGATTTCAATCGCGCGGGGGCGGGGCTGTCGCGTCTACGATCTCGAGGGGCGGGAGTACCTGGACTTCGTCGCCGGCATCGCCGTCAACGTCCTTGGCCACAGCCATCCCGATCTGGTCACCGCCGTTCAGCGGCAAGTCCAGCAGCTCATTCACACGTCGAATCTGTACTATACCGAGCCCCAAGTGGAGCTGGCCCGGCGGCTCGTCGAACGCTCGTTTGCTCACAAGGTCTTTTTCTGCAACAGCGGCGCGGAGGCGAACGAAGCCGCCATCAAGCTGGCGCGGCGCTATGCCCACGACAAGTACGGCCCGGACCGGTATGAAGTCATCTCGATGCTCCAGTCGTTCCACGGCCGAACGCTTGCGACCCTCACGGCGACCGGTCAGGAGAAAGTACAGAAGGGGTTTGAGCCCTTGCCGTCCGGCTTCGCCTATGTCCCGTTCAACAACTTCGAGGCGCTCGAGCAAGCCGTCAGCGAGAAGACGGCCGCCGTTCTGCTGGAGCCCGTGCAGGGCGAAGGCGGCGTGCGCGTCGCGGATCGGACCTATCTCGCGCAGGTGCGCGACTTGTGCCGGCAACGCGACATCCTCTTGATCTTCGATGAAGTCCAAACCGGCATGGGGAGAACCGGGACGCTGTTCGCCTATGAGCAAATGGGCGTCGAGCCGGACATCATGACGCTGGCCAAGGGACTCGGCGGGGGAGTGCCGATCGGAGCTTGCCTGGCAATCGATTCGGTGGCGGCGGCCTTTGTGCCCGGCGCCCACGCCTCCACGTTCGGCGGAAACCCACTGGCCTGCAGCGCGGCGCTGGCCGTCCTGCGGGTGCTCTTGGAGGGGCGCATTCTGGAACACGGTCGTCGCATGGGTGAACACCTCGGCAAGGGCTTGCAGGATCTCAAAGAGAGATTCCCGAACGTGAAGGAGGCGAGAGGCCTGGGACTGCTCCAGGGGTTGGAGCTGACCGTCGACGGCAAACCGCTCGTCGCCGATTGCCTGGCCCGCGGCTTCCTGATCAATTGCACGGTTGATCGGGTCTTGCGTTTCGTCCCCCCGCTGATCGTGACCCAGCGCGAGATCGATCGCTTGCTCGATACGCTCGCGCAAGTCCTCCACAAACACGTGTAGCGGCTCGTTCGATGAGGGTGGGCATGGGCAGAGTCAGCACTTCCACGATCACCTCGAAGACGGTTCGACTTCCCGCGTTGACGCTGGGGAAGAATCTCTTGACCCTCCGGGACATGACCAGCGACGACATCGCCGGGCTGCTCCGGTTGGCGGCACAGCTCAAACAGCTCCAGCAGCGGGGCACGCTCTACCAGCCGCTCCAAGGGCGCACGCTGGGCTTGATCTTCGAGAAGCCGTCCACGCGGACCCGCGTGTCATTCGAGGCCGGGATCGGGCAGCTCGGCGGACGTTCGCTGTTTCTCTCGGCCTGTGACATCCAATTGTCGCGCGGGGAGAGCATCGCCGATACGGCCCAAGTCCTGTCGCGTTATCTCGATGGGCTGGTCATCCGCACCTATGACCACTGGATCGTCGAGGAATGGGCGAAGCACGCGTCGATTCCCGTCATCAACGGCTTGACCGACTGGTGCCACCCCTGCCAGGCGCTCTCTGATCTGATGACCATTCAGGAACACAAAGGCCGGCTTAAGGGGCTGAAGGTGGCCTACGTGGGCGACGGGAACAACGTGGCGAACTCTCTCATTGAGGCGGCCGCGAAGACGGGAATGACCATGGCCCTGGGATGCCCGACCGGGTACGAGCCGGATCAACGAGTCCTCGATCTGTCCCGCGAGGAGGCCGCGCGCACGGGGGGCACGATCGAGGCGACGACCAGCGCCACGGTGGCCGCGAAGGACGCGGATGTCATCTATACCGACGTGTGGGTGAGCATGGGGCGGGAACGGGAAAAGGCGCGTCGGTTCAAGGCCCTGGCTCCCTATCAAGTGAACGAGCGGTTGCTGAAGGTGGCGAAGCCGGGCGCGATCGTCATGCACTGCCTGCCGGCCCATCGAGGCGAAGAGATCGCGGCCTCGGTGCTGGACGGACCGCAGTCCGCGATCTTGGACCAGGCCGAGAACCGCCTGCATATGCAGAAGGCGATTCTGGTCGTCCTGCTGGCCGGTCGAACACAGCGACAATCCAACGTGACACGTGCCAGGTGACGGTCGCACACAACATTGCGCACGGTAAACTGCATAGGCTCCGAATTCATTTGAGGGGAAGATGGCGTCCACTTCGATCAAGAAAGTCGTGCTCGCGTATTCCGGCGGTCTCGATACCTCGGTCATTCTCAAATGGCTGATCGAGGAATACGAGTGCGAGGTGGTGGCCTTTTGCGCGGACCTCGGGCAGGGCGAAGACCTCAAGGCCGTCAAGTCCAAGGCCCTCGCGGTCGGCGCCTCCAAAGCCTATGTGGAAGATCTTCGCGAGCCCTTTGTGAAGGATCACATTTTCCCCATGTTGCGGGGCAACGCGGTGTACGAGGGCTCCTATCTCCTCGGCACCTCGATCGCGCGGCCGCTGATCGCGCGACGCCAGATCGAACTGGCGCAGAAGGAAGGCGCGGATGCCGTGTCGCACGGCGCGACGGGGAAAGGGAACGACCAGGTCCGGTTCGAGCTGACCTACCAGGCCCTCTCGCCGAAGACGAAGATCATCGCCCCCTGGCGTGAGTGGACCTACCGCTCCCGCCGGGAGCTGATCGAGTATGCCTCAGCCCACGGCATTCCGGTGACGGCCACCAAGGCCAAGCCGTACAGCATGGACCTGAACCTGTTCCACATCAGCTATGAGGGCGGGATTCTGGAAGATCCCTGGGAGGCGCCGCCCGACGAGATCTTTCAAATGACGGTGTCCCCCGAGAGGGCCCCGGACAAGCCCCTCTATGTGGAGATCGACTACGAAGCGGGCGATCCGGTGGCGGTCGACGGCAAGCGGATGAGCCCGGCTACCCTGCTCGCGCGCCTCAACAAGTTGGGCGGGGCGCATGGGATCGGACGGGTCGATCTCGTCGAAAACCGCTACGTGGGCATGAAATCGCGGGGCGTCTATGAAACCCCGGGCGGGACGATCTTGCACGCCGCCCATCGGGGGATCGAGTCGCTGACGCTCGATCGGGAAGTACTGCACCTCCGCGACAGCCTCATTCCCCGGTATGCGGAACTGATCTACTACGGGTACTGGTACGCGCCCGAACGCGAGATGTTGCAGAAAGCCATCGACGAGGCGCAGAAGGATGTGACCGGCCGCGTGCGCGTGAAACTATACAAAGGGTCCTGCACGGTCGTCGGGCGGAAGTCCGACCGGTCCCTCTACCGATTGGACCTGGCCACCTTTGAAGAAGACGAGGCCTATCGCCAGAAAGACGCGGAGGGGTTCATCCGACTGAACGCCCTGCGCCTGGCGATCCGGGCCCAACGCCGGAACCCCAAGCGCCGGGGCTGATCCCGGATCTGCCCGCTCAGCGAAGGGATGCGTGCTGTGCGACGGTCCAAACCACCGACATCCAAACCCGTGCCTCGCAAACTCTGGGAAGGTCGCTTCCAGGAACCGACCGATCGAGTGGTCGAAGCTTT
>JACRLS010000257.1:5032-7935 GCA_016235225.1 Nitrospirota bacterium
AAGGCCTGGGCAAGGTTCTAGCCGAACTCGATGGCGACCGGTTCGCCTTCCGCGCGCAGGATGAAGACATCCACATGGCCATCGAACGGCGGCTTACCGAGCTGGTCGGTCCAGCGGGCGGGAAACTGCATACAGGTCGGAGCCGGAATGATCAGGTCGCTCTGGATCTCCGGCTCTATCTCCGCGAAGCCATCGACCATCTGTGCGACTCGGCCTGCGCCTTTCAACGCACACTCGTGCAGCAGGCGCGACGTCATCTCGGCGTCGCGATGCCGGGCTACACCCACTTGCAACGGGCGCAGCCGGTCCTGTTCGCCCACCCTCTGTTGGCCTATGTCGAGATGGTCGAGCGGGACAAGGGGCGCTTTACGGACGCGCGCACCCGTCTCGACGTCCTGCCGCTCGGCGCGGGAGCGCTGGCCGGTACCAACTATCCCGTCGATCGCACCTATGTGGCCAAGCTGTTGGGGTTTGCGCGGGTCAGCGACAATAGCTTGGACACCGTGTCGGACCGGGATTTCGTGATCGAGGTCCTGGCCGCGCTGGCCATGCTGATGATGCACCTCTCACGATTGAGCGAGGAGTTGGTCCTCTGGACCTCGCAGGAGTTTCAATTCGTCGAACTGTCCGACGCCTTCTGCACCGGCAGCAGCATGATGCCACAGAAGAAAAACCCTGATGTTCCCGAGCTCGTGCGCGGCAAGACAGGGCGTGTCTATGGGCACCTCATGGCCGTCCTGACGACGATGAAGGGACTCCCCCTGAGCTATAACAGGGATCTCCAGGAGGACAAAGAGGCCCTCTTCGACGCGCTCGATCAGACCAGCGCTGCACTGACCGTCCTGACCCGACTGATGGCGGCGATGACCGTGAACCATCGTGCGATGGAGCAGGCCGCCTCATCCGGCTTTCTCCTGGCCACGGAATTGGCCGACTATCTGGCGACGAAGGGTGTCCCGTTCCGCGAGGCCCACTCGATCACCGGGCGGGTGGTCCGCCTCTGTATCGACCGAGGAAAGGACCTCCGGACGGTCACGCTGGCCGACCTGCGATCGGTTTCTGAGCAGTTTGAGAAGGACGCGCTGGACGTGCTCACCGTCGATGGCGCCATCGAACGCCGTGCCCAGATCGGAGGGACCGCCCGCAAGCGGGTAGAGGCTCGCCTCAAGGTTCTTGAGAGGGCGCTGGCGTGAGGGCGACTTCTTTTGGTAGCATCCTGTTCCTATTGATCGGGATCGGGGGCTGCGGCAACCAGGGCCCGCCCATCCCTCCTGAGGATGTGGGGATTCGGGCGAAAGTCCTTCGCGCCCAGGAACAGGAGAAGAAAGCCAAACAAGCACAGACGGAGAAACCGATCGAAGCGGTTCCACCTGCCGCCCCACCGGCCCCGGAAGGATCTTCCCAGGATGAGATCCAGCTCCCCCCCTATCGGCCGGTCGGGACCCGGTAAGATGTCCAGACACCGTCTGAGGCTCTGTCATAGGCCGGCCAGAGAACGACGCAACGAGGATTCACACGATGCATGATTTCGAATACCGAGACGGGGAACTCCAGTGCGACGGCGTGCCCCTCAGCCGCATCGGCAAGGAGGTCGGCACTCCCTGTTACATCTACAGCTACAGCACCCTGATCCGGCACTTCCGGGCCTTTGACGGGGCCTTTCGCGGGATTCCGCACATCGTCGCCTTTGCGATGAAGGCGAACTCGAATCTCGCCATCCTCCGCCTCATGGCCCGCGAGGGGAGCGGGGCGGACATCGTGTCCGGCGGGGAACTCTTTCGAGCCCTCAAGGCGGGCGTGCCTCCCTCCAAGATGGTCTTCGCGGGGGTCGGCAAGAGCCGCGAGGAGATCCGCGCTGCCCTCGAGGCGGACATTCTCATGTTCAACGTCGAATCCTCCCCCGAACTGCAACTCTTGTCGGAAGTCGCGGCCGAGATGGGCCGCCGGGCCCGCGTCGCGCTCCGAATCAACCCGGACATCGATCCCAAGACGCACCCCTACATTTCCACGGGCCTCAAGAAGAGCAAGTTCGGCATCGCCGCCGACCGCGCGTTGGAGGAATTCAAGCTCGCGTCCAGCCTCAAACATGTGGAAGTCGTGGGCGTCCATAAGCATATCGGGTCCCAACTGACCGAGATCACGCCCTTTGTGGATGCGCTGAAGCGGATCCTCTCGCTGGTCGAATTGCTCAAGGCCCAGGGGACCGACATCCGGTACATCAACATCGGCGGCGGACTGGGCATCACCTACGCCGACGAACGGCCGCCGCATCCCAAAGACTTGGCGGAGGCGATCTCGCCGATGGTCCGCGATCTGAAATGCGTGCTGATCATGGAGCCGGGCCGTGTCATCGTCGGCAACGCCGGCATACTGATGACGAAGGTGCTCTATACCAAGGACACGGACGCGAAGCGGTTCGTGATCGTGGACGCGGCCATGAACGACCTGATCCGCCCCAGCCTGTACGGGGCCTTCCATGACATTCGGCCGGTGCGCGAAATGCCGCGGTCCGCGACCAGGACGGTCGACGTCGTGGGCCCGGTCTGTGAGTCCGGAGACTTTCTGGCGAAAGACCGCGCCATGCCGGACATGGCGAACGGCGAACTCCTGGCCGTCATGAGCGCCGGGGCCTACGGCTTCGTGATGTCGTCCAATTACAACTCTCGCCCGCGGATCCCCGAGGTGCTCGTCAAGGACGGACAGTTCCACGTGATCCGGGCCCGAGAGTCCTACGACGATTTGATTCGAGGAGAACGGATTCCCGACTTTCTGGCTTAGCCGGACGTCGGCCTGTCGCGCGGTTCACCTGAGGGAGCAGGATGTTCAAAGGATCGCTGGTCGCCATCGTCACTCCGTTCAAGAAAGGGCGCGTCGACGAGCGCGCGCTCGGCGACTTCATCGAG
>JACRLS010000258.1 GCA_016235225.1 Nitrospirota bacterium
CATGAACCCTCTCTGGCGGGGTTTCGGGATACATGGATAACAAACATTGCCGAGTATTCTCCGACCACACTGCGTAGGCATCAGCATGCGGGAGATGGAGGATTTTGGCAGCCAGGTTATCACGGGATCTGATTACGACCATTGTGGAAAGGCCAAGAGAGTTTGCGGCTTCCATTAACGCCATCTCCCGCAGTCCTTCAGGGGACAAACCGACCACCACTGTGGCGTCTACTTTCTGTAATCGCTCCCGATAGACATCCACGACCGGGTGCCGGCGCAATGCCTGGGCAAATGCGCTGCGCCAGTGCCGCGCCATCCCGAGGCTTCCGGCCAGCCAATAGAGCCCGAGTCTTCCCGCTGCCCTACTCACACTTGCGGCGCGACGCAGCGGTTTCCGTTGATTGTGCCTATGGCTGCTCAGCAGGAAGTCAGCCCAAATCGTTGCCGGGTCGTAATAGCACTTGCGTGCGTGGTATGCAGCCAGCACCTGTTTCATGAGCCGGCTGTCTTTCCGCACATCGAACTCTTCAAGGCAGGCAAGCTCAACGCCTTCCGGTTTCACCCGTTGCGAGCCGGCGAGCTGTCGTGGATCCACCCAGACATGGATCTCCTCTCCGTTCAGCCACCGATCGAGCAAACCGGTCCGCAAGTTCCGCAAAGCCAGGAAACTGTCACAGCCGATAACAATGCTCATAGGACAGATATACGTAACGACATACGTCCCGCTCTCTTCGTCATTCCGGGCTTGACCCGGAATCCAGATTCCTCCTGGATTCCCGCTCCCGTCATACCCGTGCAAACGGGTATCCAGGACAATCAATGGATTCCCGCTTAAGGACCGCGGGAATGACAGGGGACAAGCTTCGCCTGCCTGCCGCGCCGACTGCGGCGCAGGCAGGCGGGAATGACGGACATCACGGCACTTAATGCTGCCGTGTGTAGAAGGACACGTCAGGACGTGCGGAGGAGTTCGCGCTCGACCATTTCGCAGATCGCATGCCACGCCACGAGATGCAATTCTTGGATTCTTGGCGTTGAATCGGACGGGGCTTGGAAGCAGATGTCCGTATGCTCACGCATCTGATTGCCTCCCGACCCGGTGAACCCGACGATCATGGCTCCTTCCGCGCGACCCGCCTGGAGCCCTCGGATGACATTCGGGGAACGGCCGCTTGTGCTGATGCCCACGACCACATCTCCGGGCTTGGCAAGAGCCCGGACCTGACGGGAGAACACTTCGGCGAAGTCCCAATCGTTGCCGACCGCCGTGAGAATCGAGCTATCCGTCGTGAGCGCAATCACCGGCCAAGGCTCACTCTCTTGCAAGAAGCGGCCCACCAATTCACCGGCAACGTGTTGTGCATCCGCCGCGCTGCCGCCGTTCCCGAAGAGCACAATCTTGTTGCCCGACCGAATCGTTCGCACAAACGCCTGCGCCACTCGCACGAGAACAGGCAGCGCATGCTCCAGAAGACGCTGATGCGCTTCAATGCTGTTCGTCACGATGGCGTACATGGATTTTTCCATGACATCCGCGTTTTCCTCTGAAGAATGAAGCTGGCGGAGCAGTCCAATGGTTTCCGCGACCGCGCCGTTTCCGCCCGGCTTGGATAGAACGCGGTGGGCCGCTGACTTGGCCAAATGCGTCGCGTTCAGCGGCGCCAACCCCAACCCCACCCGTCGCAGGGCGGGGGCATCCCGATCGCCGTCGCCCACGTAACAAAACTCATCCAGATGGACATTCAGTTCTCGCGAAAGCGCCTCTAAGGCCAGTAGTTTATCCTTCGCTCCGCGCTGGACCAGGTCGCACTTGAATCGACGCATGATGCGATCGACGGTGGGGGTATCTTCCGCAGTCACGAAGGCGACCGGCAAACCGGCGCGTTGCGCCTGAGTGACGGCATCGAGGTCCTGAAAGCTGAACCGCTTGTCCTCATCACCGTTATCGGAGAGCGAAGCCGTCCCGTCGGTGATCACCCCATCAATATCCAGGGCCAGCACCCGAATCTTTGTCACCATACCGTTCGTCCTCCGTCGATCACGATGTTCGCCCCCGTCATGTACGAGGAGGCGTCCGATACCAGAAACACCACGGCAGCTCTGTACTCATCCTCGCGCGCCATTCGACCCAAGGGGATGAGGTTGGTCAGTCGCGTGACGAATTCTTCATCTTGGCCGGTCTGCACGCCCCCTGGGGACAAGGCGTTGGCTCGAACGCCCTGTCCGGCCCAATAGGTCGCCAGGTACCTGGTCAACCCGATCAATCCGTGCTTGACGACAGAGTAGCTCACCGGCTTAACCGGCTGCTGATCGTCGCGTAGGCCGGGGCGCCGATAGATTCGCTGGTCGGGCGCAATCAGACCGAGGTCCGACGCAATGTTCAAGATCACCCCACGGCCACGTCGCGCCATTTCGATGCCGATATGGCGGCTGCAGAGGAATGCGCCGGTGAGCCCCACGGCAATATCCGAATGCCAATCGGCGATCGAGAAGTGCTCCAGCCGAGAAGTGATCCCAGTGCGGCCATCGAGGCTTTGCTGGGACGGGTTGCGGGCTGCGTTGTTGATCAGGATATCGATGTGCCCGAACCTCTCGATGACGCGCTGCACCATCACGGCAACGGATTCCGCTCGGCTGATGTCGGCCGAAAAGCCGACAGCCTGAACTCCGTACCGCTTCGCCACGCGATCCGCAATTGCCTTGGCTTGGTCACCGTCAATGTCGACCAGAACCGGTCTTCCACCCATCTCGGCGATGGCGTCAGCATGGTGCGCGCCAAGAAGCCCGGCGCCTCCGGTAATGACGGCCACTCGGTCGGTGAGGTCGAATCGCCCGCGGACGCTTTGGCCGGTACGTTGTTCAGGTGTTGTCAATGCCATGCCTTTCCCCAAGAACAGAGATAGACGCATCTCCTGGATTCCCGCTCCCGTCATACCCGTGCAAACGGGTATCCAGTCTTGTTCTGGTTTCCCGCTTTCGCGGGAATGACAGGGGACAAGCTTCGCCTGCCTGCCGCGCCGACTGCGGCGCAGGCAGGCGGGAATGACGAAAAAGAGGTCTCAGGACTTGCATGGAACCGCCCGCCTGCCGGAAGCCTCTGGCGGGCAGGTCATACCCGCGCAAGCGGGTATCCAGTCCTTTCCGACCAAACGGGTGAACATCCCGCTTTGCTTAACACCATCATGGCAAAGAGATTTTAGATCTTTTTCAATTCTTATCTCTCTTCTTGGGCTTTCATCGCCGCCGACTCACAGTCCTACCCGGCGCAGCTTATTCATCACCGGAACCTCGCTTGGGTAGAGACACTTCTTGCCGTCTCCCATAGCCTTCTGGATGGCTCGAACATCCTTAACCAGCCGCCAGATACCCTGAGGCTCAATCGAGGCAGCCTGGTCGCTCCCCCACATGGCTCGATCGAGAGTGATGTGTCGCTCAATCATGCAAGCCCCCATAGCAGCCGCAGCGACCGAAGTAGCCAAGCCAACTTCATGGCCAGAGTAGCCGATGGGAACGTCGTATCGGTCGCGTAACGTCTGAAGAGCTTGAAGATTCAATTCTTCAACCGACGAGGGATAGGTGCTCGTACAGTGAAGAATGATGAGATCTTGAGTCCCCAGCACATCGACGGCATGGTCGATCTGATCGAGAGTGCTCATTCCCGTGGAAATGATGATCGGTCTGTTATAGCGCCGATGATGTCGAAGCAGATTGTCGTCGGTGAGACTAGCCGAGGCAATCTTGTAGCAGGGTGGGGTGAACTGTTCCATAAAGTCCACAGAGGCTTCGTCCCAGCAGGAGCCGTACCATAGAATGTCCTTTTCCCGACAATAGCGATCGATTGCTCCATACTGCTCACGCCCGAATTCCAACCCGCGTTTCAGATCGCCGTTGGTCGGACCGAATGGATTCTCTCGCGGCTTTTTCAACTCCTCAGGCGTGTAGACTACCTCAATGGTTCGTTTCTGAAATTTTACCCCGTCGCAGCCGGCGAGCGCC
>JACRLS010000259.1:0-882 GCA_016235225.1 Nitrospirota bacterium
GCCGGCCTCGATGACCTGATAGGATGCTTCAAGCCCCAAGCGCATCTGTTCCCGGAGGTCGGCAATATCCTCCACCACGAGTAGCAACGGGCGCTGGTCCGGTGCGGCATCGTGAGATGGACCGGTCGCCTCGTCCATGTCTTGTCGCTCTCTGATTTTAGGTTGTGATCCCATCGATGCCTACCACCATTTCCACTCACCGGTCAGCAGCACGTGGATGCCGAGAATCAGATTGGTCGTTCCATGTGCAACGATGCAGGGCCACAGTCTCTTCGTCCGATACAGAAGCAGGTTATACGCCGCGCCGGCCATCATGCCGGCCAGCCAGAGTTGATGCTCCAGACCGAAGAGTATCACGGTGATGGCGCAGGACTTGACCGTGAACCGGCCGAGATGGACCATCGAATAGTTCATCTCATCGACGTACCGAATCAGGAACGATCGCCAGAACAACTCTTCCATGACCGGGACGACCACCGCGGCCCCGCATAGACGGATGGCGAGAAGGACCACCGCTTGCCGGCCGGTCGAGGAGGGATCATAGCCGGACAATGTTCCCTGGATGGCCCATGACCAGTCCATACGGACCCAAGCGGCATAGACCAGCACGCCAATGATGACAGCCTCGAGAATATGGGCGGGCCTGGAGAAGATCCCATCCTTCAATTCTTCATAGCGGGGCCAACACCAGAGAAGCAGGCTCACAACGACGATGGTCTTGAGAGGATAGAGCCACAGCTCCAACGGCGTCTGCCACCCTGCGGGGATGATCGACTGTCGGGCAAGCCATGCGACCGTGCCGGCAATCGCGATAAACGCCATGTAGGCCGCAAAGGGAAGAATCCTCGGATCCAACAGGCTCAGGCCACTCGACGGGCCAGA
>JACRLS010000259.1:921-5677 GCA_016235225.1 Nitrospirota bacterium
GCTCCGTACCCGTGACGGCTGCTGTTCCCACTTTCGCCATCGTGTGCACTCCTCCTATCGATGTCTTCCGTATAGGCTCACGAGTCGTCAGACGGCCGCAGCTTCGGATGAGGTCTGCCCATTCCGGGACGAAAGAGCACAGGGCAAGGTAATCGTAACTCTGGTGCCTTTTCCGACCTCACTATCGATCCGAATCGTACCCTGATAGCCGGCCACAATCCGTTTACATTCATAGAGACCGAGGCCGAATCCCCCCTGCTTCGTACTTCGAAAGGGTCGGAACAGCGTGCGCAGGTGCTCCTCACCGATACCAGGACCTGAATCGCTGACGGTAATGACGACCGACCCCTCCTTCCGTGCGGTAAGGACGCGGATCTCCCCCTGTTCTCCAACAGCCTGCTGGGCGTTCAGAATGACATTGAGCAGGACCTGATGGAGCTGGTCCCGGGCCACACAAACGCTCGGGACCGACTCCCCCAGTTGCCTAATGCGGGATCGTTGGCTGGGCGCGAGCGATCGAATGGTCTCTGCAATGGCGGCGTGCACATTCACGTCTTCAGTGTGGCCGCTCCGCGGTGTCGTGAGGGAGAGCTTGGCCATGAGGGCCATTATCTTCTGCACCGTTCCGGTCACCGTCCGCAGGGCCGATTTCTGAAAACGGGGATCATGTCCGTGGGCCTCCGCGTTCTGGACGACCAACGAGAGTTGGGCCGTGAGATTCTTCAGGTCGTGGAGGCAAAACGCCGCCACGCGATGGAGCGCTTCAAACTCGGCCGAATTCCCCAATTCCTCGGCGAGCCGGGCCTGTGACAGGAGCACGCCGGCATGGTGCGCAATGGCGCGGAGGAGATCACGATCGTCCTGTCCGTAGTCTTCCCCCGGACGCTCCCGGCTGAGGGTCACGAAGGCCTGCAGGGCGCCGCCACACCGGATCGGCACGCACAGCACTGCCTTCGAGGAGGTGAGAAACGGATCCCGGTCCAGGGGGGGTCTTGTCGTCTGGGGGTCCACCTCGATCGCCTCGTCGGTCTGGCTCAAGCGGATCATCATGGGGTGCGACATGTTGAGCGGCGGAGGGGGGGGCTCGGCGGTGACGGACCGAACCTGATGGAAGCGGTCGTCCGCCTCGTACTGCATCCAAATGGAAATTCGTGGCGCACCGAAAGTGTGACTCAGGATCTGAAGGAGTTGATCGAGAATCCCCTCCACCGTCGAGGCATGTCGGAACGCATCGGTGACCTCGAGCCATTTCGCCCGATAATCGTACCGAGCCCTGTACATGAACCGCGCGATCAATTGTCGCATCCGGACCTGCACGGTTCGGGAGACGAGGAAGATGATCAAACTGACGGAGGTCGCAAAGAATACAACGGATCCCAGGCTTTCCGAGACGCTCCAGCCGACCGCGGAGACGCTGTTTCGGAGCAACAGGCCGAGTCCCAGATAGGTCAGAACAATGACCACGGTCAGTGACGCGTGCAGAACATTGGACGACACATAGAGTGTGGGGCGGGCTGAAAACGAGGTGAGCCTCTTGCCCCCATACCAGATGAGGCCGGCCGAAATGGCGACCACGCAACTCCCGACGATCGGAGGACCGGGCAGGAGCTGACCAGAAGCGAACACCTTGCTGGCTTCAAAGAGCTCATAGCCGGCCAGGGCGCCCAAGCCGATGACAACAAACTTCATCTGGTATCGAACGGGGTCTTGAGTCTGCCGGAGAACATGTTCAAACTGCGCCAAGGCGATGATCAACGTGGCGGCCAGATACATGGTTGTGAGGCCGGGAACATCGGTCAGCCAGGTCTGTCCGGATGAGGTCCCACCTGCCGAAGGCGATGCGTAGGGGATGATCCACGTCATGATGATCGCCGCCACGGCCCCGCCCCAGGCCACGAGAGGAACGGGAGCGAATTTCCCCCGTGGGGGCCGCAGGCCTGTGGTCTGCTTGAGACGATAGGCCACGCCGAGCAGCGTCGCAGCCAGGAGAAGACGTGTGGTAGAGGCCGCATGGGGCCCCCACGAGGGAACGCTTGGCACGTCTTCGAGCGTCGTCCCCATCGCGGCCAAGATGAGGACTGCGGCAATCCCGAGGGAACCGTCGAAGGACCGGTGCCGAGTCAAATAGATGACTGCCACCGCGAAGGCGGCGCATGCGGCACCCACCGTGGGAAATAACAGCATCCCTGACATGGCTGAATCACGAGACCATTTCGCGCGTCGGCAAGTACTCCAACAGAACGGGCCAGACGTCCTGGAGGAATGCCATGCCCTCCTGGTACGCATCCTCGGTGCTGGTCGTCACCGGAATCGACAAGCGAACCAATGAACCATCCGTCCGGTTTTTCGTCATAGCGTCCCAGATCATGTAGGCCTTCGCCCAGTACTCACTGGCAATGATCCGGCCGCGATCTTGATACCAGTAGAGAATCAACTGTTTCTCAAGCCCCTTCTCGACCACGACCCGGTTGATGGTTGCAGACGCTCCTGCGGGAGTCGGTACCGAGACATAGTTCGACTCCGACAGTTGCCATCCGGCGCCCGGCAGACAATTCTTGGGTGAATGATAGGTCGCGCCGGTCCGCTGGCTTTGATAGTAGCCCACGTAGAGCCAGAGAGGGCCATGACCCGAGGCTGGTGTCGTTCCGGTTTCGAGCGTTGCGCTGGGCTGATACATCCGGAGCATGTAGTCGCTCACCTTCAGGACATCGAGAATCTCCTGATCCATGCCGATCTCGGTCCCACTCCAATGCCCGGCCAGGCTCACAGGAAACTGTGAAAAGGGTCGCTTGTTGAGCATGGGCTCGCCGTGGGAGAGCGACGTGAGGAGCCCCCACGTGCCGGCCAGCATGACGATCGACAGGGTCAGCGGCAATGCTTTGGTCATGGCATCCCTCTACGTGGATTGTGGATTGATGTGAGGAGCCGGCGCCTGGGCCCCCGGCAATCCCGCATCCCTTGTCCCGAGTCGATGATGCATGAGTCGGGAGAGGATTGATCCCGCCCCCAGCAAGAGCACAAAGGCGACGACAAAGACGATCCAGCCTTCGAATGTGTGATAGAACCCCTGCGCTGCCTCGACCCCATAGTACTCAGCCAGAATCCCGGTCCCGCTCACCCGAATCACGTTGGCCGCGATCGCGATGGGAATCGAAAGCAACACGAGTATCCATCGCCCCAGGAACGTCTCTTGAGTGAAGTAGGCGTAGACCGTTCCGAGCGCCAACAAGGCTTGCAAGGATCGGATCCCGCTGCAGGCGTCCGCGACCTCCAGCGTCGTGCCGGTCAGCATGATGATGTTCCCTTCCCGCAGAACGGGAATGGACAGAGTGAAGAGACAGATTGACGCGACCTTGGCGGCGAACAGTTGCAGAGGAAACGCGATGGTATTCAAGATAATCGACGGCAATGGAATCATGAACAAGAGGAAGGCGAGCGGAAGCGCCAGGTTCCTGAGAAAGGCTCGCCCCAGGAGGACCCACACCAGACCACAGAGCACCACAATCAACGAACTTCGCTGCAAGTAGAGTTCCGCCCCCAACGAACCGAGCACCAACATGCCCAACCCGAGACAGAGGACCGGCACTCCCCATAAGGACGGCGCAACCACCTGGGTCTTGAGTCGATCCCATCGTTCCCATACGAAGTAGCCCGACATGATCGGGATCAGAAAGCCATGTGAAAAATCCGGGTCGCTATACCAATCCAGTCCAAGAGCCGACAGGGTCTTGAAGTAGAGCCCCCCGAGCAGCCCGCCGACCACCAGAATCCCCAACACACCCGGCCTCAACTGGGACCCCTTCTCTGCGAGCTGACCTACGGCAGTCGATGTTGTGGTTGTCATACGAGCTCCTCCCCGGAGGAGGATTCCGCTCCATCCCTCTCAGAACAATAGATGAGTGCCCGGCGTTCCTTCGGGCATGATGCAGCGTCTTCCGAGTGAAGACGTAGTCCGACACTTGTCGTATCGGTCTTGTGCCGTCATGGCTTGAGAGTTCTCGTTGCGCCGATCGCGATAGAACAGGGCGGGCCGCGACATCGAAGCCCGCATCTGACACCTATCTCCGTTCCACAACCGGTCCCAATGGACTGGAATGACCAGATGACGCACTGATGCACAAGGAGCAAAAAATGTCCGCCGAGAAAATCCCTTCGTAGGACAGTTCCTACAGGATCATCAGGGACTCGATATCCATCGGAGATGTTATCTGGCAACCAGGAGCCCCAAGACCCGTCGCTAAGCTCTTGTGTTTGCTATGTTCTTCAATGCGGGGTTTGATGCCATGGGTCGCCTCAAGAGAATTGGCACATCGCTTGCTCACTACGTGGCTGACATTGCGATAAGAGATGGCGTGATCATCGCACCTAGAATAGAAGATGAACGAAGAGGAGCCACGAACAATCACTCATCACGAATAATTACATAGGCACGGTTCAAGGGCAAACTATCCGCAAGGATAGGGCGCAAAACCAAGAGGCCCGAGGGGATCCACGATCCAGGGCTGGTCTGGCTGCCAAAGTGCTGAAGACGCGAGCCTGTTTCTCTGAAGCCGCCCATCAGTTGCCGTGCCCACGCAGATGAGCGGTTTTTTTTGTGCGTAACAGGCGACAGGAGGTCTCAAGTATGAACCCGTCAATCCGAAACACATCACAGACGATCCGAAGCATGGCGGCCGTGGTCATGCTGACGGTGCTGCCCGTGACGGTTCAGGCCGGGCTGCCGTCCTGGGCCCTTTCCGGGCGGGCGGACCAGGCT
>JACRLS010000260.1 GCA_016235225.1 Nitrospirota bacterium
GCTGTCGGTGAAGGACAAGGTCGGCGCACTCTATGACCTCCTGAGGCCCTTCGCCTCCCTGGGTCTCAACATGACGAAGATCGAGTCCCGACCATCACGACGCAAGGCCTGGGAATATCTCTTCTTCGTCGACATTGAGGGCCATGTGGATGAAGATCGGGTGAAGAAAGCCCTGGAAGAAATCAAGGGCCGCTGTCTGTTCATGAAAATCCTGGGATCGTACCCGTCGCACACATCATGAAAGGACCGGGGGCTCACAGCCGACGGCAGAGCAGGAGGAGCATGCATTTCCGTCTGTGTTCGTTCGCTCAACCCCCAGCCCTCAATCCTCGGTGCGCCTAACCTATCATGTCGATCAAAGTTCACCCTGATATCTCGAGTCTGTTGCCGTACGTCCCCGGAAAACCGGTGGAGGAATTGGAACGGGAACTCGGGATCGCCAAGGCGATCAAGCTCGCTTCAAATGAAAACCCCCGGGGGCCGTCTCCGAAGGCGGTATCGGCACTCGAGAACGCGGCGCGGACGCTCCACCGCTACCCCGACGGCGGCGCGCATAAGCTTCGCTCCGCCCTCGCACAACGATTCAAAGTGACGGCGGACAACCTCATCCTCGGCAACGGATCAGACGAATTGATCGGACTCCTGGCGAGAACGTTTCTCTCTCCGGGCGATGAGGCCGTCATGGCCTCGCATACCTTTGTCATCTATAGAATGGAGGTCACCGCCGCCCATGGGGTGCCCGTCGTGGTGCCCATGCAGGACTGGCGACACGACCTGCCAGCCATGGCCCGTTCGATCACGAACCGGACCAAGCTCCTGTTCGTCTGTAACCCGAACAATCCGACGGGCACTATGGTCACCGCCGCAGACGTCGAGGCCCTGATGGCCCATGTGCCGGATCACACCATCGTCGTGTTTGACGAAGCCTACTATGAGTATGTGCGGGACCCGGATTTCCCGGACTCTCTCCAGTACGTGAACCGGAATCGGCATGTCATCGTTCTGAGAACCTTCTCGAAGATCTATGGATTGGCAGGGCTTCGGATCGGCTATGGCATTACGACGCCCGAGATTACCAACTATCTCAACCGGATCAGGCCGCCGTTTAACGCCAACAGCCTGGCCCAGGCCGCGGCACTGGCCGCCCTCGACGATGAGTACCATCTCCGGGCCAGTCGCAGCCTGAATGAAACCGAACTGCCTCTCGTGGAGGACGGGCTCAGAAGTCTCGGCATCCAGCCCGTTCATAGTCAGACGAATTTTCTGTTTTTCAACGTCGGTCGAGACGGCCGGGAGGTCTTTGACGCGCTCCTGCGGGAGGGCGTCATCGTCCGGCACATCGAGGGCCCGATGATCCGGGTGACGATCGGATTGCCGGAAGAGAATCGTCGGTTTCTCGCGGCATTGAAATCTGCCCTGGACCGATGAAGTCGGAGGAGCGAGGCACATTATGATCATCGTGTTGAAGCCGGAAGCGACGGAGCGCGACGTGGACCACATTCTGGATCGACTTCGGGAACTGGGATTGAAGTCTCACATTTCTCAAGGTGCGGAACGGACCATTATCGGGGTGATCGGGGACGATCGGATTCTCCAGAATCAGCCGCTCACGGCCTTCCCCGGCGTCGAGAGCGTCACGCCGATTCTGGCGCCTTGGAAGTTGGTCAGTCGTGAATTCCGCAAAGACGATACGGTCATTGAGGTCAACGGGGTCAAGGTCGGCGGCAAGAAGGTCGCGATCATGGCGGGGCCCTGCGCCGTGGAAAAACTCGAGCTCACGGTCGGGATCGCCCATGAAGTGAAGGGGGCCGGAGCAAGCATCTTGCGCGGCGGGGCCTACAAACCACGGACGTCTCCCTATTCCTTCCAGGGCGTGGGACGCGAAGGCCTGGACTATCTTCTGGAGGCCAAGAAACAAACGGGCCTGCCCGTCGTTAGCGAGATTTTGGATACGCGGGATATCGAACTATTTCTCGAGAAGGCGGACATTATTCAGATCGGCGCGCGCAACATGCAGAATTTCGAGCTACTGAAGGAAGTCGGCGCCTATGACAAGCCGGTCCTCCTCAAGCGCGGCCTGTCGGCCACCATCAAGGAGTTTCTGCTCTCGGCGGAGTACATCATGTCGCGCGGGAACCGGAACGTGATGCTGTGCGAGCGGGGCATTCGCACGTTCGAAACTCAGTATCGGAATACGCTGGACCTGGCCGCCATTCCCACCTTGAAGGAACTGTCCCATCTGCCCGTCATCGTCGATCCGAGCCACGCCACGGGCCGATGGAACCTGGTCGCGCCGATGTCCAAAGCCGCGATCGCCGCGGGTGCCGACGGACTCCTGATCGAAGTCCATTCCAATCCGGAATGTGCCCTCTGTGACGGTGAAGAATCGATCAAGCCCGCCAAATTTAAGGAACTCATGCGCGACCTTCGAAAAATCGGCGAAGCGGTCGGGCGCGAGATTTGAGTCGTATGGCTTCCCACCCCATTGCATCGCCTGCTCCCGCGCCTTCCTCGCCGCCGACTCACGCTCCCGTCCACTTCGGAAAGGTCGCCATCATCGGCGTTGGCCTCATCGGCGGATCGCTCGGCATGGTGCTCAAGCACGAGCAGATGGCCGATGAAATCGTTGGGATCGGACGGCGCGTCCAGAACCTGAAAACCGCCGTGGACCTCGGGGCCATTCATCGCTATGTCACGGACTCCCAGGAGGGCATTCGAGGCGCCGACCTCATCGTCCTGGCCACTCCGGTGGATACCTATGAACGACAGGTGCGGGAATGGAGGCCGTGGCTCCATCCGGGTGCCATCGTGACGGATGTCGGAAGCGTCAAAGGCACTCTTGTGGAACGCGTGGAACAGCTCCTGCCTTCGGGCATCCGGTTCGTGGGCGCCCATCCGATTGCCGGTCGTGAAAAGATCGGCGTCGCCGCCGGGTCACTCACATTGTTTCGGCAGGCCCGCTGCATTCTCACCCCGACCGCGACCACTGACGCTGTCGCACTCCAGCAGATTCGAGCGATGTGGGAGAAGGCCGGATCCACCGTCCTCACGATGGACCCGCACCTCCATGATCGTGTCCTCGGCGCCGTCAGTCATCTGCCGCATGTCGTCGCCTTCGGTTTGATCAACGCCCTCACGGAGATTCAGCGACGCGCGACGCCCGAGGTGGATCTGCTCACTTACGGGGGCGGGGGCCTGCGGGACACCACCAGGATCGCCGCCAGTTCCCCTGAGATGTGGCGGGACATCTGTGTATGGAACAAAGACAACCTGGTGAGCATGTTGGACGACTTTGAAGAGCAGATCCGGCACCTGAAGCAATTGATTAAGAACGGGGACGGTCCCTCGATCGAGCGTGAATTTGAGCGGGCCAAGACCGTGCGTGAACGGCTCCGGTGACCCGGGACGGACCTGCAGGCAGGAATGAGTCGATGAACGGGATCGGCACACAGCAAACAACCACATCGTTGACCATCTCGCCTGGGGGCCCACTGCGCGGCAGCGTCGTGGTCCCCGGTGATAAGTCCATCACGCATCGGGCCGTGATCTTGAGCGCCCTGGCAGAGGGGAACACCGTTATCACCGGCTATGGTCGTGGCGAAGACTGTCTCAACACCATGCGGGCCTTCCGGTCGATGGGCATTGCCATTGAGGAACAGCCGGATCGGCTCCAGGTCTCCGGGAAAGGCCTCTGGGGGCTGACAGAGCCGACCACCGTGATCGACTGCGGGAATTCGGGAACCGGCATTCGTCTGCTCACAGGCCTGTTGGCCGGACAGGACTTCTTCTCTATTCTGACGGGCGACGAGTCGGTCCGCCGGAGACCGATGGGGCGCATAGTCAAGCCGCTGAGACAGATGGGCGCTTTGATCGCCGGACGAAAGGGCGGTGAACTGGCCCCCCTCGCTGTCACGGGCACGCGGCTCAGGAGCATGACCTACGTCTCGCCGGTGGCGAGCGCGCAAATAAAGTCC
>JACRLS010000253.1 GCA_016235225.1 Nitrospirota bacterium
CCGCTGAGCTGCTCAAAGAGATGGCGGCAGAGTTTTCGAAGTGCGAGCCGAAGGCGAGCCACACGAAAGTCGGTTTCCGGTTTCTCTCGTCACCGAAGCGAGTTCTCACAGACGCGAATAACCGGGTGCGGGCTTTAGAATTGGAAGAGACCAAGCTTGAGCCGAAGGGGCAGGATGTCGCGGCGGTCGGCCTGAAGCAGTATTGCGAGTTCCCCTGCGACAGCGTCGTCTTTGCGGTCGGGGACAAGGCCGACGATGCGGTCGGGCTACCCTATAAGAATGGAACCTTCATCACCAACCCCACGCCATCGGGGAATGATCCGGACGATGCGCTGTTTCAGGCCTATGACGAAGCCAGCGGCAAGGTTCTGGACGGCGTCTTTCTGACGGGCTGGGCCAGAAAGGCAAGCGAGGGGCTCGTGGGGATCGCCAAGCGGGACGGGGAGTGGTGTGCAGAGGTGGTCCAGCGGTACCTGAAGTTGAAGGCCCTACCGTCTCAGGCCCAGATCCAGCGAACGCTTGAACGGCTGTGCGCTCTGTTCCGCGAGCGGGGAGTCACGACCGCCAGCGTGGCCGAACTTCGTACCCTGGAATCAGGCGAGAAGGAACACGGACCCTCGTCCGACTGCATCGGCGAGTTCAAATTCCTGACGAACCAGGACATGTTGAGCGTCGTCGCGATGAAGCGAGCGGCGTCGGGATCGCCACCGCATCGATAGCCTCCGTCTCACCCATCGCCCCATTTCAATTTCATCCGCAGGGTGTCGTAGTACGTCCGCTCGGGGAATCTGATCAGCCGGGTCTTGTGCGGTGAGGCGGTGATTGTCACCGTATCACCGGGTGACATGGCGACTCCCACCTGTCCGTCGAAGGTGACCATCGCGCCTTCGTCCTGGCTCAACAGCATCAATTCAAGGGCCGCATTGCCCGGGATCAGCAGAGGGCGATGGGTAAGGGTGTGGGGCGAAATGGGAGTGAGAATCAAGGCATTCACGGAAGGATGGAGGATGGGGCCTCCGGCAGACATGGAATAGGCCGTCGAGCCAGTGGGCGTAGACACGATGAGTCCGTCTCCCCTCAGCTTGGTGACGACATGGCCGTCGACCGTGGCCTGGACTTCGATCATGCGAGAGAGCGCGCCCTTGCTGACGATGATGTCGTTCAGCACCGTCGACTGGGCGACGTGCTCGCCATGTCGATGGAGTTGGCCTCGCAACATCAAGCGTTCTTCAATCAGGTACTCCTGGGCGATCACCCGCTCGAGGGCGGGATAGAGATCCCCCGCGCCGACTTCCGTGAGAAAGCCCAATCCCCCCATATTGACTCCCAGGATGGGGACTTGGCGCTCCTCGACCAGCCTGGCGGCGTTCAGCATTGTGCCATCACCTCCCAGGACGAGCAAGAGGTCCGCGAACTCGGCGATCTGTTTCTTGTCATACATGGCCGGCTCCCCGATCAGGGAGGCGGTCTTGCTGTACAACAGCACCTCCCGGTCGTGGGAGCGGATCCATGACACCAGCGATTGGAGCGTGGCTTTGACTTCCAGGAGCTTGGGTTTGGTGAGAACGGCAATGCGCTTCATCATTGTGTCGTATCCGTGTATCCGCGCAGGGGGCGGCGGTCTGTGAAGTGGCGCGATTGTAGCAGACTGCCCCAAGGTGGGCAATGAAACGGCTTGGGCGAGCGGAGGCCGGCGAAGGGGGTGCGGAGCGGCACGGAGTGATCCACTGTGGCTGGACCATCGGCGTCAGGGAAGAACTGAGAGGGATGGCCATCCACAGCTAAGGAGAGGGCGTGGTCCTGCCGATACGTCTTCAGGGGCAGCACGCCGACCTTCAGCCGGATGGCGTCACCAGTCCCGACATAACAGGCTGAGCAGGCATCCGGGTCAACCGTGCATGGAGAATGTTCGAATATGTGGGATCTGTCGAAGTCTTGTTGGAGTCCGGTCGGATGGTGACAGAGTCTTGTAGCTCTTGACACTCATCGAATCGATTACTAAGATGAAGAATACTTTCGGGGGTTTCTCTCGGTCAGAAGCCATGACCGTCAGCGGCTGACAAAGGAGGAGGAATGTTCGAACGATTCACGGATAAGGGTCGAAAAATCATCATCTTGGCTCGAGAAGAGGCCGAGCGCCACCAGAACGACTATCTGGGAACGGAGCACCTCGTCCTGGCCATCCTCCGTGAGTCCGACGGGATTGCTCTGATGATCATCAAGAAGATGGGGCTGTCCTCTGAGCAGATCCGCTTGGAAATCGAGCGGAATCTGCCCGGTGGCGGAACCACGATGACGTTCGGGGAAATTCCCTTCAGCCCGCGCGTGAAGAAAGTCATTGAGTATGCGGTCGAAGAAGCCCGATTGCTGGGGCATAACCATATCGGCAGTGAACACCTATTGCTCGGCCTGTTGCGTGAAGAGGAAGGCATTGGCGGAAAGATTCTTCGGAGTCTCGGCGCCAACCTCCTGACCGCCCGGCAGCTGACGGTGACGTTCCTGAGAAAGTCCGCGCCGCGCGAACGCGACCGGAAGAGCAATACCCCGGCGCTCGACGAATTCGGGCGTGATCTGACCCAGATGGCCCAAGAGGGACAGCTGGATCCGGTCATCGGGCGTTCCGACGAAATCGAGCGTGTGCTGCAGATCCTGAGCCGCCGGACCAAGAACAATCCCGTGCTTATCGGGGAATCCGGGGTCGGAAAGACCGCCATTGTCGAAGGACTCGCTCAACGGATCGTGGCCTCGGAAGTGCCGGATAATCTGCTGTCGCGCCGGGTCATCGCGCTGGACCTCGGCTCCCTGGTCGCAGGTACGAAGTATCGCGGGCAGTTCGAAGAGCGTCTGAAAGTCGTCATGAAGGAAATTGTGCAGGCGGGGAACGTCATCATCTTTATTGATGAGCTGCACACGCTGGTGGGGGCGGGGGCGGCCGAGGGGTCCATCGACGCCTCCAACATGCTGAAGCCGGCGCTCTCCCGCGGCGAGATCCAGTGTATCGGAGCGACGACGCTCGACGAATACCGCAAGCATATCGAAAAAGACGGCGCCTTGAAGCGGCGGTTTCAGCCGATCTACGTCCAGCCTCCGAGCGTCGACGAGACGATTCGGATCATTCAGGGCCTCCGCGACCGGTACGAAGAGCATCATGGCGTCGAGATTACCGAGGAGGCGATCGTCGAGGCCGTGAAGCTGTCGGACCGCTATATCACCGACCGTTTCCTCCCGGACAAGGCCATCGATCTGATCGATGAAACCGGTTCGCGCGCCAAGCTCCAGACCTATGCCTTACCGAATGAGCTGAAAGCCCTCGAGCAGGAGCTCAAGAAAGTGGCGCGCGAGAAAGAGTTGGCGATCTCCCTTCAGAACTTTGAGGAAGCGGTGAAGTACCGTGAGGAAGAGGAACGCCTCCGCAAGCTGCTCGATGAATCCAAGCGCGAGTGGAAGAAGAATCAGGAAAAGAACAAGCCGGTCATCGGCAAGGAAGACGTCTCCTACGTGGTCTCGAAGATGACGGGCATTCCGCTCTTCAAGCTTGAAGAAGAAGAATCCCAGAAGCTGCTCCATATGGAGGACTTTCTCCATAAGCGTGTGGTCGGGCAGGACGAGGCGATCTCGGCGGTCTGCCGGGCAATCCGCCGGTCACGGGCGGGCCTGAAGGAGGCCAAAAAGCCGATCGGGTCTTTTATTTTCCTTGGGCCGACCGGCGTGGGCAAGACTGAGCTGGCGCGGGCCCTGGCGGAGTTCCTCTTCAATACCGAAGATGCGCTGATCCGGATCGACATGTCCGAGTACCAGGAGAAGTTCACCAGTTCGCGTCTCTTCGGGGCGCCTCCCGGGTACGTCGGCTATGAAGAAGGCGGGCAATTGACCGAGCGAGTGCGGCGACGTCCCTACTCCGTCGTCCTGTTCGACGAAATCGAAAAGGCCCATCCGGACATCTTCAACATCCTGTTGCAAGTCCTGGACGATGGGGTGCTCACGGACAGTCTGGGCCGGAAGGTGGACTTCAAGAACACCCTGGTCATCATGACGTCCAACCTCGGGACCAAATTGATTCAGAAGGGAGTGTCGCTGGGCTTCCAGAAAGCCGACACGTCCGAGCGTGATCGCCGCGTGAAGGACGAGGTGTTGGCCGAACTGCGGCGCAACTTCAGCCCCGAATTCCTGAACCGGATCGATGAGATTGTGGTGTTCCATCCGTTGGAAAAGGAGCACCTGCTCAGCATCGTGGATATCCTTCTCAAGGAGCTCAACGCGCGTCTGCTGGAAAAGGGCGTCCAGCTCGATGTCGACGAAGAGGTCAAACTGTGGCTTCTGACAGAGGGCTATCAACCCTTATACGGGGCGCGGCCGATGCGACGCATGCTTCAAAAGGCCATCGGCGATCCCCTGTCCGAGGAATTGATCCGCGGGAGGTTCAAGGATGCCCGCCGAATCAAGGTCGTCCTGCGCGATGGGCACCCGGGCTTTATCGAGCAGGAAGCCATGGCC
>JACRLS010000023.1:0-3237 GCA_016235225.1 Nitrospirota bacterium
AAGGGGATGAGCATGCATGACGGCACGGCTGGAGCAGAACGTCCGGCACTGCAGCCGCAACTGCACGGAAGAATGGTAAGGATTCTCCTAGGCTTTCTGGGTGGTCTCAGCATCCTGAGTTCGATCGGCTTCGGCGACCAGCCGGCAGCAGCAGCTTCGTCTTCCAGCGCCCACTCCGAGCGCTTCACCCTGGTGCTGAACGGCGACGCCGTCCGCGACGCCTCCACCGGTCTGATCTGGGAGCAGCGCCCCGACTCCGTCCATGACGTGTGGAGTGCCTCCGTCGAGCGCTGCCTCACCAAGGCCATCGGGGGCCTCGCCGGATGGCGTGCGCCGTCGGTGACCGAACTGAAGAGCCTCCTGGATCTCACGCAACGCGACCCCGCGCTTCCTCCAGGCCATCCGTTCAGCCACATCAAGTCGGCGATCTACTGGACCGCCACGCCGTCGCCGACCGACGACATCGTCGCCTGGCAGGTCAGTTTCTTTACGGGCGAAGCAGTCACGGACCAAAAGTCCGGAACGCGACGGAGCTGGTGCGTACACGATGCGAATCCGGCTCTCAAGTGACGGCCCTCTCCCGAATCGGCGGATAGACGAGGCGCTGCCCTTTCGCTAGAATCAGCTCGATGTCCGACGCTGCTGTCTCCCCTCCCCCATCGACGGGTTCCAACGTCCGAGACGACAACCACACCGTCGTCAAAGCCGCCGGACTGATCGGCGCCGCCACCTTCTCGAGTCGGATTCTCGGGTTCGTTCGCGACATGGTGCTGGCCCGACTCTTCGGCGCGACGCCCGCCGCCGATGCCTTCTTCGTCGCCTACCGAGTCCCGAATCTCTTGCGGGAACTCTTCGCCGAAGGCTCTATGTCGTCGGCCTTCATCCCGGTTTTTACCGAGTACCATGCCCGTCGCGGTCGTGATGAGGCCTGGGAACTGGCCAGCGCGGTCTTTACCACCCTCCTGACCATCCTGACGGGCATCACCCTGCTCGGCATCCTGGCCGCTCCCGCCATCGTGTGGCTGCTGGCTCCGGGGTTTCATGATGACCCGGCGAAACTGGCCATGACGACGTGGCTCACGCGCGTGATGTTTCCGTACCTGCTCTTCATCAGCCTGGCCGCCCTGGCCATGGGCGTCCTGAATTCCGTCCGCGCGTTCGCCGCGCCTGCGTTTTCGCCCGTACTCTTTAACATTTGCATCATCAGCGCGGCATTTCTGTTGTCGCCCTTCCTGAGTGAACCGATTCTGGGCGTCGCAATCGGCGTGGTGATCGGCGGGGCCGCCCAGTTCCTCATGCAACTGCCGGGGCTGCGCCGACGGGACTTGCTGTTCAGGTGGCGCTTTGAACCCACCCACCCCGGCATGGTCCGGATCGGGAAGTTGATGGTGCCCTCCTTGCTCGGCATGTCCGTGACGCAAGTCAATATCACGGTCAGTACGATCCTGGCCTCGTTCTTTTCCGGCGCTCCGACCTACCTGTTTTACGGGATGCGACTGATTCAATTTCCCCTCGGGATTTTCGGTGTCGCGCTGGCCACCGCCATCCTGCCGACCCTCGCCGCACAGGCCACCCGCGGCGCGCTCGAAGAGTTGCGCGCCACCCTCGGCTTCGGGCTCCGCATGATCCTGTTCATCATCCTGCCCGCCATGGTGGGATTGATTCTGTTGCGCATGCCGATCGTGCACCTGTTTTTTGAGCACGGCACGTTTACAGCCGCAGATACGGTCGCCACGGCGACGGCCGTTCTCTGCTATGCCTTGGGGCTCTGGGCCTTTGCGGGGGTGCGCATCATCGTCGCGGCCTACTATTCGTTGCAAGATACGAAAACGCCGGCCATCGCCGCTGTGGCGGCCGTGGGCGCCAATCTGGTGTTTTCTTTCTTGTTGATGGGCCCGCTCCGTCACGCCGGCCTCGCGCTGGCGACTGCTCTGGCCGCGATGGTCAACGGGGCTATCTTGGTGGCGGTCTTACATCGTCGCCTGGGCGGCATGGACTGGGCCTCAATTGCGCGGTCTTCCTCGCGTGTGTTACTGGCCACCGCCCCTGTGGCCGTTGCCTGCCTCTGGGTAGCCGGGGCCGCCGTCTGGACGCACCCGGGCGAATGGATCGCCAAGGGCGTGATGCTGTTTGTCGGCATCGGCCTCAGCGTCACCGGCTATGTCGGCGTCCACGCGCTGCTGCGCTCGGAGGAACTCGACGTGCTCTGGTCGATGGTGAAACGCAAAATTGGGCGATAGACGATGGGCGATAGGCTATGGGTGAAATCAGAATCCAGAGGGTAGGAGACAAAGGCGCCAATCCTGCCCGAATGTCCAATCGCCCATCGCCTATTGCCTCTCGCCTCACGGCCTGCGTCTTCCGCACGCCATGGGGCTGGATGGGACTGTCTGCCTCCCCGCGTGGCCTGAGAAGGGTCATCCTCCCGCGGCCGTCCCGAACAGGAGTGGTCAGAGCATTGGGAACCACGCCTCTGCTTCACGATCAGCAGTGTCCGTCGACAGTTCGCCGGGCCGGGCGGGAGATCCGACGATTTCTCCGTGGCGAGCAACAGGACTTCACCGTTCCGCTTGACCTCACCGGGAGCACGCCTTTTCAGCGACAGGTCTGGCGGGCGACCCGTCACATCCCCTATGGCCGCGTCCGCTCCTACCGGTGGATTGCGGCACGAGTGGGCGATGCCCGCAGCGCCCGCGCCGAGGAGAAAACGTCAATAGTCACTGGTCATTGGTCACCGGTGGTAGGAGACGAAACATTCAAAGGTACATCCGACCATTGACTGTTGACCATTGACCAGTCACTTTCTCAGCCATGCGAGCCGTGATTCAGCGTGTCAGCCGGGCGGCCGTCGAGGTCGAGGGTCGGACCGTCGGCCGGATCGGGCCGGGGCTGCTCGTACTGCTGGGCGTCGCCAAAGGGGACGGACCAGCGGAGGTCGACTACCTGGTCGACAAACTTGCCGGGTTGCGGATCTTCAGCGATCAGGATGGAAAAATGAACCGGTCGATTGCCGACGCAGGCGGCGCCCTCCTGGTGGTTTCCCAGTTTACGCTGTTGGGGGATACCCGGCAGGGCCGGCGGCCCGGGTTCGATGCGGCGGCCCCGCCGGAGCTGGCGCGGGCGTTGTATGAACAGATCGTGCAGGCCCTGAAGGCCAGGGGTCTTCCGGTGGAAACCGGCCGGTTTGGCGCGCACATGCAGGTGGCCCTTGAAAACGACGGCCCTGTGACGTTTATA
>JACRLS010000023.1:3327-9444 GCA_016235225.1 Nitrospirota bacterium
GCTAGGACCTGACCGATTGCCGGCACTGCGCCCTGGTCGCGTCGTCTGGACCAGGACGTCCCGACAAGGCCCGCTGCAAGGGAGGAGGCCGGCATGAGCCCTGGCGAGGTTGGGATGGCGGTTCGAATACCCGATCAGCACCCGCTCCGACAACTGTTCGGGACCCTCACCGAGAAGAGCTTCGCGGAGAAGCTCGGCTGGCCCGACCTGAACGTGACCGGCTATGTGTCCAATCTCCTGGTCGAGTTCACCGACATCGATCAGGTCTTCAAGGTCCGCAACCAGCACGGCAAGACCGTCGAGACCGTGATTGATCTCCTGTACGAATCCGAAGTGCTGCTCGAAGCCCGGTCGTTGGATCGTGAACAGGACGTCCATCGCCACATCGGCGACTTCACGCTCTTCATGACCGGGCTGTTTCCCGAGTACCTGCGCCGCCTGAAATCAGCCGGTCTGATCTACCACCAGGATTTCCTGGTGGACTATGTGAAAACCGGCAAGCGGTCCTACGGCATCGTGGCCCAGCATCAGGAAGGCGAAGGCTGCGTCGACGGGCCCCTGTTTCGCAAGCTCTCGGACAATTTTGAAATGTGCGTGACAGGATTGGGATTTGTGCGCTCGGACCTCGACCGCCTGCAAGATCCGACATACCGCAAGGCCAAGGGCCTCTTGCTCAACTAGCCTCCTGTGAACGCCCGCAAACCGGTCATCCTGGTCCATGGCGGCGCCGGTACCGGCGTCATGAATGCCGCGGAAGAGGCCTGCCTTCGGGACGCCCTCGCCCAGGGCTATGCCGAATTGGAACGCGGCGCGCCGGCCGTCCGCGCGGTCGAAATCGCCATTCGCGTCCTCGAAGGCTCCGGCCTATTCAATGCCGGGGCCGGCTCCGTCCTTCAGCTCGACGGCGGACGCCGCATGGATGCCTCGCTGATGGATGGCCGGGATCTCCGCGCCGGGGCCGTCGCCGCGGTGGAAGGCAGTCGCTATCCCATCACGGTGGCCCGACATGTCATGGACGAGACCGATCACGTGCTGCTCGCCGGGAAGCCGGCCACACGGTTTGCGCGTTATTGCCGAATCGAACGACAAGCCCCACCGACAGCGGCAGCCCGCAAGGCTGCGCTGGCCGGGGCGCGCAAACTGGCCTTCGCGTCGAAATCCTGGAGCCTCTTACAGAAGATGCAGCGAGCGGGCCGCCTCCAGGCTGCCTGCGAGACCGTCGGCGCGGTCGCGCTGGATCAGGAGGGGAATCTCGCCGCCGGCGCCTCCACGGGCGGCGCAGGACTGATGCTGCCGGGGCGCGTCGGCGATACTCCCCAAGTGGGCTCCGGCGTCTATGCCGACAACGAAGGGGGCGCCGTGTCCATGACCGGCCGCGGCGAGGCCATCATCCGCATAGCCGTGGCCAAGGAAATCGTGGATCGGATGGAGGCGGGCGCCATCCCGAACCGAGCCCTGCAGTTCGTGCTCCGCAAGCTGGCCGACCGCATCAACGGCACGGCCGGGGCCTTGGTCCTCGCCCCGAACGGCCGTTTTGCCATCGCCCACACCACGCCCCGCATGTCCGCCGGCCACTGGACGGGCAAAGGCCGACCCATCATCGCAGACCGGTTCCGGTAAGTTCGGGGTCGCTACAGCCTTCTCCTAACAAATCTGGAGCCCCGCCGACCGTACAACCGTTTCATCATTTCGACGCGCTCCACAAATTCCTTACGGAGCTGGGCCGGAGCCAGCACCTCGACCCCATCTCCGAACCCGAGTAACCACCAGCGGAGTTCCTGGGTGTTCTGATGGGGTTAGACATAATAGACGGATTCAGCAATTGACGTTCGTTCTCAGGTGTCGGTGTGGTGTCGATGGCTTGTGCCGCATAGGAAACAAGAAAAGGTACTAGGAGTCATCTCCACGCTACCAATTCAACCCGAAAATCTCCTTCAATCCGCTGGAGAGTCGCTCCGGGGCCGATGATTAGCCAAAGCAGGCGCCCTTCCTTCGTGCCGGGGGGAGAAAAAGAGGGTCGGGTGTCGTTTCTTGAGGAGTAGACGAGAGACTCGCTCATAATGACTCCCTTGAGAGCAGGTAATGATTCCGCGTTTTGACTGTGACAATTAGGAGAGAAGTTCAACGGACCTTCTGAGCTGGCCAGTTAGGTTCGCGACGAACCGTTAGGAATAATGCGGGCCGGGTTCATGTATGGTAAGATTTTGCCGGTCGTTCCCTGCTTTGTTGACGCCTGGGAGGCATCTCTGTGTCGAAACTGACTATCGAAGTATCCTCGGAACTGAAAGAGTTTCTTGACCGCTACCCGAAGACTCAATGGGAGCCGGTTGCCGAGAAGGCGCTCTGGCAGTTTGCGTCGAAATTGCGGCTGGCCGATCAGCTCGCGTCTCGCAGTAAGTTGACCGAATCAACGGCGGCTTCCATCGGTCGCACGGTGAAGACTGGACTCCGCCGCCGGTATGCCAGATCAGGCCGATGAGGTTGGTGCTCGACACCAACATCTTGATCGCGGCTCTGATCAAGGATTCCCTCACGAGAGCGCTTCTTCTGTCCCCCGATCTTGAATTTCTGTTACCCGAATACGCGTAGGAGGAAGTTGACCGCCATCGCGAGAAGCTCTTGCGGCATTCCGGTCTGAAGCCTGCCGAAATAGACTTGCTCATGAGTCTGCTCGTGGAGCATGTGACCGTTGTCCCGACGGCCCGACTCGCTCCGTATCTGACCAAAGCTGAATCGCTGATCGGCGCGAGAGATCCCGGCGACGTGCCGTTCGTCGCTTTGGCTTTGGCTGAAGGGAACGACGGCATTTGGTCCAATAACCGTGCATTTGAAGGCGTTCCCGGCATCACAGTGTGGAATACTGCTGCGCTTAAGCAGCATCTGCAGGTCGGGAGGTAAAGACCGCCCATGACCTTGCTTTGTTAATGGCCCATGAGCCGCGTACTGTTTCATCTTGCCTTTCCGTCGCACGATCTGGACGCGACGAAGCGCTTCTTCGTAGAGGGGCTTGGGTGTGAATTGGGGCGGGAGTCGAAGACGGCCCTCACGCTCGGCCTGGCCGGGCATCAGCTTGTGGCGCCATTTGACGGAACAACGCGCCGACGAGCAGAGGGGAATCTATCCCCGGCACTTCGGGCTGATTTTTTCGTCAGAAGCGGACTGGCAGGCTCTTGCGGATCGGGCCAGGGAGAAGGGACTCCCGTTCTACCGGCAACCCACACGTCGCTTTCCCGGCACGCGGGCCGAACACGGGAGCTTCTTTCTCGAAGACCCGGCCCACAATCTGCTTGAGTTTAAGTGGTACAGGTACGAGTCCGCGATCTTCGGCGAACGGGACTTTGCGCAGGTGGGAGACGCGGGAGAAAACAACGATGAACTATGAACGCTGAGCGCTGAACGCTGAACGAGGGCACCCTTGAACCATTGTTTCATCGGGTCATTGACGCAATGAACAAATGGATCAATGAGCCGATGATTCGATCGTTCAGGGCTTGGCGTGAGGAGCGGGTTTCCGTTTCACCTTCACCTCCACCGGCTGCGGAGGGGCAGGGGGCGACGCGGGGGCCGACATAGATGTAGCGTTCATCCAGGACAGGATCTGGTGCTGGCGCTTGACGAGGAAGGGCGTCAGCCGCAAGGGGTCGTACTTGAGCGGTGACGGCAGCATGGCGGCGATCAGCGCCGACTCATCAGCGGTCAGGTCCTTAGCCGATTTGAAGAAGTAGTGTTGCGCGGCCGCTTCGGCCCCGTACACCCCTTCCCCCCATTCCGCCACATTCAAGTAGATCTCCAGAATGCGGGATTTGGGCAGGTGCTGCTCAAGTCCCCGCGTAATCATCGCCTCGCGCGCCTTGCGGAAAAAGCTCTTGTCCTGGGTGAGATAGAGATTCTTGGCTAATTGCTGGGTGATGGTGCTGCCGCCTCGCTCAATTTTGCCCGCTTCCAGATTTCTCTCCATCGCGACCTTGATCCCTTCCCAATCGAACCCTTCATGAGAGAAGAAAGTCGCGTCCTCCGCCGCCACGACGGCCCGCTGGAGGTGGGGTGAGATCTGGGCCAGCGGGACCCAGGTCCATTGCCGCCTGTAGGGTCTCCCGGCTTCCTCGGCCTCGGCTTTGCGGGCGGCCATCAGGGCCGTCTCCGCTGGATTCCGTTTCGCGAGGACCGGCACATCGGGGAAGGTGGCCAGCCAGTACCAGGCGAGGCCGGCCAGAGGCAACCCGACCAACGCCAGGAACAGGAGCCCGATCCGGAGCCACGTGCGCTTCATCGTTGACATCCCCCGGCCATCATCGTATTGAACAGGACAGCGTGAAGATCCTCTCGGCTGAGTTTATCAAAAGTTGCACCACACCCGAACAATTTCCGGCAGACGGCCTGCCGGAGGTTGTCTGTGTCGGCCGGTCCAACGTCGGCAAGTCCTCGCTGATCAACACCCTCACCAATCGAGACGGCCTGGCCAAAGTGAGCCGGACGCCGGGCAAGACCCGTGTCATTAATTTCTTTCGGCTGATTCTGTCGGATACCCAAGCCCCCCGGCTCTTTTTAGTCGATCTGCCGGGGTACGGCTACGCCAAAGTGTCCAAATCCGTCCGGGCCGAGTGGGGGCCGATGATCCAGCACTACCTGGAGAACCGTCCCCAGGTCCGGGGGCTCCTCTTCCTGGTGGATGTGCGCGGACCCTCCCCCCATGATGTGCATACCAGCCAGTGGCTCCATGCGCTAGGGCTCAGGCGGGTCGTGGTGGGCACCAAGGTCGATCAGTTGACCCGGCGGGAGCGCGCCCCAGCCCTCGCCGTGCTTCGCGAGACCTTGGCGCTTGATCCTACCGAACCGGTTCTGCTGTTCTCGGCCAAGACGCGCGAGGGGCGCGACGACCTCTGGGCCGCCATTCGAGACCTGCTGCACAAGGGCGGGGGACAAGCGGGGGCGGGCTAGAATTTCACTTCGATGAAGGCTTTGCGCTTGATGTCACCCATCCAACGCTGGTACTGGTCCTCGGTCTTCTGCTGATGCACCAGGCCCTGAATTTCATTCTTCACCTGGGCGAACGGTCGAAACTGTGACGGCTTCTTCTCGTCCAGCCGGATGATGTGCCAGCCTTGAATCGTCTCGATGGGAGCGGAAATCTGACCGGGCCCGAGTCCTGAGACCACCCGTTCGATCTCCGGCTCCAGCTCCCCTTGCCGCACAAACCCGAGGGCGCCTCCTTTGACCGACTCGGCCCCCTCGGACTGCTGAAGCGCGATCTCAGCAAAGTCCCCACCGTTCTTCAGCGCCGCGTGCACCGACGCAATCCGCTTCCGGAACTCCTTGACTTCTTCGGCGGCTTTTTGCTTCAGGAGGATCTGGCTGATTCGATACTCCTCCGGCAACGAGAAGCGCGTCTGGTGGGAGCCGTAGTAGCGCTCCAGTTCGGGCTGGAGCACCATGATGCCGCTGCGGACCTCCCGGTCCATGACCCGCATCATGACCAATTGTTCTTTGAGGGCTTTCCGCTCCCTGGGATTGTTCTCGTCGACGCGCTCGCCCTGCTTTTCGAGTTGGCGGATGGCTTGGTTCACTTCCTCCTCGGACACCTCCATTCCGCGAGCCTGGGCCCACTGGAGCTGGAGCTTCCGCTCGATCATCCGACTCAGGGCGATGTATTCGAGTTGTTGGATTCGCCGTTGGAGCTCGGCCCCCTTATACTGTTCACGAAGCCGCTGCTCTTCCCCGGCGATCTCCGACCGCACCTCGGACTGCATAATCAGTTCTTTGTTGACGATGGCCACGATGCGATCGGTTATCGTCGCGGCGCCCGCCGGCCTGATCGGATCGAGGAGACCCCACAGGATGAGGCCCGAACAGACCAAGATCCCGAAAGACCCGCACGCAGCGAGTCGTGAGCGTCTGGCGAGGAGCCTGTCCAACATTGCCGTTCGTGACGAGGCGAAGGTTACACCCATTGCACGAAGCCGGGCAATGGGTACCCGGTCAGGTGCGCGGCCGCAGGCCCCGAAAAACCGGAGGCGTATTCGCTGGATTACGTTGAGGATTTTTCGGGGCCGAGAACAAAGCAGATGCCTGGGCCTCGTTCGCCGCAGTAGAAAGGTCAATGTCGGACAGGCTCCTAGA
>JACRLS010000281.1 GCA_016235225.1 Nitrospirota bacterium
GGCCAGGGCGGCCTTCAGGCCGACGGCCAACACCAGCGAGGCGTCCGAGGCGCGGATCTTCCGGGCGAGCTTCCGTCCTTCCTGGGGATCGCCATGGAGGTTGTACTCCGTGTACAGCACGGAGGGACCCATCGTGTCTTTGAAGGCGGCCACGGCCTGGTGGTACGCCGCAATATCGGCGGACTTGAGAATGGCGATTTCCTGAGCAGCGGACGCAGGCAAGGTACCGGCGAGGGTCAGAGTCAGTATCAGGCACACACCTGTCAGCGCGCGCGACGAGCGAGAAACGCGCGACGAGCGCGACGCGCAGTCATGCCCGATGACCGCGACCGGGCAAGGCGCCCGATGCGCCCGATCAGTCTGAGCCGGATCGGTCTGGCTTTTCATGTGTACATTGCTCGCGTTACCTTTCTCGCCTGTCCCGCTTTTCTAGCCTATCTCGCTGTTCCCCCCCATCTGCCTTCCACCCTTTCCCGTTCGTCTCGCTTTTCTCGCATCTCCTCCTCAGCCCTTCGCCGTTCATCCTTCATCGTTTCCCCTCGTCTCGCCTTTCTCGCCCATCCCGCCTTTCCCGCGCGTCTCGCTTTTCCCGCACCTTCAATTCAGCCCTTCTTCCCGTTCAGCCTTCAGCCCTCGGTTCTTAAGCACTCCCCCCTGACCACTCGTCACGTGTCATTCGTCACCAGTCACTCAGAATTGCACCGTCACCAGGCTGCCAACTGAATATCGTTCTCTGACGGTTTGACACCCATCGAGCAGGCTCCTATACTGAATTTGTGCGGTTGACTGCGAAGCAAAAGGAATACGTTGCAAAATACCTTATGGACATCAGCAAGTTGGCTTTTGCCGCAATCGTCCTGGGCAAGTTTGTTTCCCCAAACCCGATTCCTATCTGGGTGTTCGTCGTCGGTCTCGTATTCTCGCTCTCCACTCTTGGCATTGCCCTCGTCATTGACTCAGGAGCCTGACCATGACTGAGCTCGGCATCTTCTTCATCGTGGGAACCATTCTTGTGGTCGCGTTCGGGCTGTGGGTGCATTACGCGGACACCCACCCGAAGAAGAAATAAACGACTGCGCGACCTCCTTCCAGCCTGAGCCCCGCTCTTTTCCATTCCGCGTTCCTCACTCAGCCCTCAGCACGATTTCCGAAACCATCAGCCATCGGCTCTTGCGGCTTCCCACGTCTCTCGTCGCTCGTTTCTCGTCGTTCGGGGTTCATCGTTCATGCGCCTTCGCCTGGCTTCGACGCATGCCCACCATAGCCTCGCGGCGGTGTGTCAAAATTTCAGCGTGACCCATCCCATCACCCGGCTCCCGATCTCGTCGCCCAGCGGATGCTCCTTGTGCTTGTCGTTGAGGGCGTTGAACACGGAAATCGCGAACTCCGCCTCGCGCTTGTGGCCCGCCGCGGCCGTTTCATGCCAGAACTTGTACGCGCCCCGGAGGTTCAGGAGGTTGTAGCTGCCGAGGCGAGAATCAGGGACGGTCACACCGAAAGGGGCAAGCGTTGAGTAGGTTGCAGCCACTGGATAGGTCGCGGCCCCCACATACTGGTACAAGACCTCGGCGCTGAGTCCACTCTCCCATTCACCCCTGAGCCCGGCGTTCCACTTGAACCTCGGCGCTCCTCGCTGGACCGTACCGGAAAAGGACTGGCCGATCTCTTCGTAGGCCATATTTCCAAATCCCGAGAGCCATTTCGTGGCGAGAATTTCCAGACCCGCTTCCCCGCCGTAGATATCCGCCTGGCCTGAGTGACTGAAGAAAGACGCCGTGGTAGCACTCGAGTTCCCATTGCCGACAAGATTCGACAGATGGTTGAAGAACAGATCGGCTCGAGCTCTGACTCGATGCTTCCAGTACCAGCCTTGGTAGCCTAACTCGTAAGACATGATCTGTTCCGGCTTCAAATTCGATGAACCAAGAACGGAATCGTCGTGGCAGGAATCGGCGGCGGAAGCGTGATAACGTTGCGTAGGTTGGCGTGGGTCTCGAAGAGCGTGGGCGGACGATAAGCGACTGAGAAGCCGGCCCGGAACGTATGATCGGGAATGGGAGAATACAGCAAGGCCAGGCGTGGGCTGAGCGTCGCGTTGATTTCTGTCTGAAAATCAAGACGGACTCCACCAGTGAGCGTGAGGCGGTCAGATACCCTCCAGATGTCCTGGACATACAGGCCGAGCCGATCTTCTCGGCTGAATGCGTTTGTTGCGCTGCTAGAGAGGCTGTTATGCCGATAGTTAAGGCCATACGTGGCATGATGACCTGCAGCAAATTCGACCCCATGGAGAAGATCAAGATTGTAGGTATTGCCAAAGAAGGGAAAACTTTGGCTGCCGCTTCGATCGGTCACGTGGATCAGGCCGTTGAGCCGAGGGTCGACAGCAGTTAAGGCATCATCAGAATATCCATTCCAGAAGGCCCGGAGGGTAAGGGCGGACCGTTCATAGACCGCCGAGGCGTAGCTCAGCGAGGGTGCGATACTTAATATTTCAATCTCACCGATTTGACCATCATATCGGTTGACGTCTACGAGACCGCCTGCCAGGGTCAGCTTCGACTGGTCGGCAAAGACATAGTCGAGCTGCCCATTCACTTTGTTGGAACGGAAGGCCAGGGCATCTCGATTGCGCCATTCCTGGTTTTGGTCTCGACCGATCGAGAAACGGTAACCGAGGTTCCCCAGAGTTCCCGCTTGAACTGCGGCGCTCGAAATGGTTCCCAGTTCGCCACCACCGAATTGTATGGTCGTCCCTTTCATCTCTTGTGCTGACTTGGTGATGATGTTGATCACCCCATCGAAGGCATTAAAGCCGTAGACAGCGGAGGCCGGTCCTTTCAGGATTTCGAGCCGCTTGATTTCCGGGAGCGTGACCGGGATCGCTTTCCAGAACACGGTCGCCTGCACATCGATGAAGATCGATCGGCCGTCAACCATGACCAACAGTTTGTTGGCAACGGGTTGATTGTCCCCACGGACACTGACGTTAATATCTGCGCCGCTCATTTGCATGACTTCCAACCCTGGGACTCGACGGAGGACGGTGGGGAGATCGGTAGCTCCGGATTGCCGGATGTCTTCATCTGTAATGACATAGACATTCGACGGCGCTTGCGAGATGGGCTGCTCGTGCCGCGCGGCGATGCTGACGGTTTCCTCTTCCTTGATCAGTTCAAGCTCCTCTCGCACTCCTGCCACAGGTTCCTTGGCGTCCGGCTCTGCCGCGTTGGAAGGCGGCGTGTCGATAGCCGCGAGGCTGACGCTCAGCATCGCCGCGAGCAGTGGATGCCCTCGTGTGGTGGGGTCTGTCTTCATGGCTCACCCCCTCACCCCAGCCCTCTCCCCGTTGGGGAGAGGGAGGAATCTGCGGTCGTCGCTCGTACGTGGCACGCGAGAAACGCGGGACGCGCGAGACACGTACGATGGGAGGGACGAGCGAGACAAGCGCCCTTCGAGCCTGCGATCCCACTCAGGCTCGACCCCGAGTGTGGTCGAGGGGTCGAGAGCCTCAGGGCGCCATGAGCCTGTCGAATGGCGCGAAAAGCGAGACGAGTCCGGGCATCGCCCCGTCTCGCCTTTCCCGCCCGTCTCGCTTTTTTCGCATCTCCTCCTCAGCACTTCGCACCGTTCATCACTCATCGTTTAGCGCTCAACCTTCCTCGTTCATCCTTTCCCCGGTGAGCCCCGTCGCCGATCGCGATGTGTTGCACCGTCGATTCCTTGATGACAACCCCCGATGAGGTTTGGCAGAATACACCCCAGGAGTAATCGAGGGGTACCCGTCGATGACACCACACATTCAATCGCTCATGTCGGAGTTGAGGACGGGACTGACCGCGGTGTACGAGGCACGCTTGAAAGGCGTGTATCTGTATGGGTCCTATGCGAGGGGGCACGCCGGCGGTGAGTCCGATCTCGATGTACTGGTCATCTTGGATCAAATTCAGCATTATGGCCTCGAAGTCGACCGAACCAGTTCCCTGATTTCCTCGCTCTCGCTCCGGTATGGAGTCACCATCAGCCGGGTGTTTGTGCCGGAGCATGATTGGGA
>JACRLS010000282.1 GCA_016235225.1 Nitrospirota bacterium
CGATACGGGCACGCGTGTCGCGCGCTATCTCATCCAGGAGATGGGCGGCCGTGTCATTCCGCCGCTCCGGCAGTTGTCCTGGTGGCCGGGCGTGTGGGGGAGCAGCGCGCTGGTGGTCGGCGCCTGGGGATTTCTCATCGGCACGGGGAGTATCTCGACTATTTGGCCCATGTTCGGCGCGGCGAATCAATTGCTGGGGACGCTCGCTCTCTGCATCGGCACGACGGTGCTCATCAAAATGCGGAAGCCTCAGTACCTCTGGGTGACGGTGCTGCCGATGCTCTTCATCGGGACCATCACCTTGACCGGGGCCTATGAAATGTTTCATCTGTTCACTGCGGGCGCCGGCTCGACCACGGGCCAGCAGGCCGTCGTGCTCTATCTCGATGCCGCGCTGGTGGCGATTGTGGCGTTGCTGGCGATCGTGGTGCTGGTGGATGCCCTGCGTCAATGGTATGGATACCTGGTCCAAGGGCGTCCCTGCATCAGTAGTGAAGTGGTGGTCTTCGCCGGCGGAGGGACGTCGGCGGCCCATTCGCATCCCATGGCGGGCAGTGGCTCTTCTTGTCCCATCAGTGGGTGTTGCTGATTCTCGTACAAGAGGTGACTTGTGGCGGATCTCTCTTCGTTTGACGTGGTGTCCAAGGTCAACATGCAGGAAGTGAAGAACGCGATCGACCAAGCGCTGAAAGAAATCGGGCAGCGATTCGATTTCAAAGGCACCAAGACGGAGCTCACGCTGAAGGAAAAGGAAGGGGAGCTGGTGGTCATTTCCGACGACGAGCACAAGCTCAAGGCCGTGGTGGATATCGTGAAGACCAAGTTCGCCAAACGGCAGGTGTCGCTGCGGGCCTTCACGTTCGGCGCGTTGGAGGGAGCGCTGGGCGGCACGGTGCGGCAGGTGGCCAAGATCCAGAACGGGCTGGCGACGGAGAAGGCCAAAGAGATCTCGAAGGAGCTGAAGGACAGCAAGCTCAAGGTGCAGACGCAGATTCAGGCGGATCAGGTGCGGGTGCAGAGCAAGAGTAAAGATGAGTTGCAGACGGCGATTGCCTTCTTGAAACAAAAAGTCTTTGGGATTGATCTGCAGCTCATTAACTATCGATAGCCTGTGAATACAAAACGCCGTACTGTCGGTCACGGAAGGTGCCCGCAAGTCCTGCCGCCGATCAGCCCAGCCATGCTCTCTGCACCCATCCCCATGGCCCATTGCAGACGAAGGGCAATGGGCGCCCCGTCCCTTCCGCTGCGCGTGGCCGGGCGCCCGGATCGGCGTCACCCGCGGGCGCAACGACCGGCAAGGAGCACATGATCTCGAATCGGGGGGCGCTGCGTGGTGAGTCCCTGATGGCCACATTCCGTTTCTGCCTCGCCTTCATCTCCCTTCTCGGCCTGCTCAGTCTCGTCGGCTGCAAAGGCAGCGATGCAATAGTCGTCATCACGGTTCATCCGAAGAATCCCGACATTCTCTATGTGGCGACGAATGACTATATCTTCAAGACGCGGGATGGCGGAAAGACGTGGGAGAATCTCTCGAAGGGCATGACGCATTCGCGGGTCATCTCAATGGCGATCGACCCGGCTTATCCGGCGACGGTGTATGCGGGCACCAAGGGCGACGCGGTGTTTAAGAGCTATGACGGCGGACAGCGGTGGGTGTCCCAGCGGGCCGGCCTCGAAGATGTGACGATCACGTCGGTGGTCAATCAGTTCTTGTTCGATCCGGCCGACAATACGCACCTCTTCGCCGCGACGACGATGGGAGTGTTTGAATCGAAGACCGGGGGAGACCAATGGCAGAAACGCATGGACGGCATGAAGGAAGTGCTGATGGTCGTCACCATCGCCATGGATCCGACCCGCCGACACATTCTCTATGTCGGGACCAGCGGCGGAGTCTACAAGACCACCAATCAGGGGGGTCTCTGGGAGAGGGTCAACAATGGTCTTGTGCCGCCTGACGTGCTGAAATCCTCACGCGCACTGGGGGTGACGGTGATTCAGGTCGATCCCTTTGCTCCGGATACCGTGTACGCCGCCACGCTCAGCGGCCTGTATAAAACGGAGAACGCGGCCCAATCATGGACACGCATCGGGGAGTCTTTGCCCGACCAGATGCTGGCTTCTATGGTGCTGGATCGCGCGCAAGCCGGGACGCTCTATGTGGCGTCGCGTCAGGGCGTCCATCGCAGTGAAGACGGGGGGAAAACCTGGAAGACGTTGAACAATGGTCTTGCGACGCTCAACATCCGATCGCTGGCGCAGAGCCTGATCGATCCGAATGTCTGGTACGTCGGGACGAATGGGAGCGGCTTGTATCAAAGCCGTGATCGCGGCGAAACCTGGATGCCGATGCCACCGGTACGGGTGACAGGCTAACGAGGTTGGTTGGAACTGGAATTCCCGATATCGGCACCGGTTTTCGCCGGTGTTGAAGAGGGACCGCTTGGACCCTGGGCTGATCCTATATCAGTGCCTGTGGTCGCGATCGAATTGAATCGTGAATTCCCGATGTCACTCCCGATGGGAGACCGCTCATTAAAAGGCGAGTTTCCAACGTCTTTGCCTACCGGTGCCGATGAAACAGGATTGGTCGTCGTCAACGACGAATCTCGCGGCCGGCTGGGCGGCGTGTCCGCAAGCTCGCCAAGCGTCGGGGGCGCGATCCCGACGCTTGGCCCGACGCGAACCGTCCCAGTTCCATAAGTGGGGCCAGTCAGCGGGATATTCTTGATGGCTTCACCAGTCGGTGCACGTGGTCGTTCGGGGACAGGAACATAGTCTCGTTCAATCTTCTCCTCAGTCTGCCTGAGCCTCAAGCGCTCTTTTCCCTTGGCCTCATAATCCAGATCGTCAAGTCCTTGCCTCGACTTGTCGATGCTTAGCAATTCTTTCCGCAATGTTCGGAGCCGCTGCCGTGCGTCAGCGACTGAGATCAAAGAGCCTTTCATCATCACGGTGGACGACTGTATCCATGTTGCCGCCACGCCGGCTTGAATACGTTCCAACAAAGCGGTGGCCTGATCCTCCAGCTCCTCCAAGTCGGGTACGATGTCGCTTCCACTGGAAGGGATCTGACTGAGGGTCTGGTTGTATCGTTTGAAGAACTTCTGCACCTCACGATCGAGATCCCCTGTGAGGGCGGCTTGGACTGGGCCATCGCCACGCCGGCTCTTCTCGCTGTCTTTCTTCTC
>JACRLS010000283.1 GCA_016235225.1 Nitrospirota bacterium
AGCACTTCGGTCGACGCGTCCAAGTTCGACCAATCGATCTGCGCTTTCTGGTTCGGCCCTTGGAGGACTGATTGGATTTGCTGGAAGCGTGACTGCGCCTCCGCTTTTTTCACTTCGGCCTTCACGAGCTCGGACTCCAGCTCTCCCATCTTCTGCCCCGCTCCGGATCGCCCATCCCGCCCGTCGAGCAGGCCATGCTTGGTCCGGAACACATACAACCTCTGCTGGGATGCCTCCACCTTCTTCCTCAACTCGTCGACATGGGTCATGAACCAGGTGGCGGAGTTTTCCGTGGATTTGGCGCTGAGTTCCTGGGTGCGTTCGATGTAGACGTTGGCCAAGGTGTTGACGGCCAGTGCGGCCAATGTCGGATCTTCCGACTGCGCGAGAATATGCGCCAGCCTGGCGCCTCGCACCGGCATGATTTCGAGATGCTCGCTGAATTGCTTGAGCAACCGGTCTTCGGCGGCTTCGGGAGACAGCGGGGGCTCCTCGGATTCGGCGGTTTCCCGATCACCGGCGGATGATGGCCACAAGGTGAACGACCGGGATGTCTTCTTGGCGAGCGCAGGATTGTATTCGGGTTGATCTTTCAAGTGTATGCGTTGCGCCGTCCGTTGCAGCACGGTCCGGCTTTTCATCAACTCGAAATGGGTCGCAAAATACTCGGGGCTGACATCCGGCGAGGCGTGCACCTTGTCTCTCTCGAGGATGCCGGCGCTTTGCTGATCGATCACCACCGTGGCCTTCCCCTGATAGACCGGGGTCTGGGAAAACGACCATGCCATCGCCGCCAGCGTGCAGCCTGCCGCAATGCTCCCGATCAGCAACCACCGACGCCGACAGAGGACGAAGAAGTCGTCGAAGGCTTGGGAATGCCGATGCTCGTGGATCGCATTCCCGTGGGTCATCGGGTTGTACAGGGCGATGCTTGTGCGATTCTTTTCCATGTTAGTCATGTCCGATCTTGCGTTCTTCATAGAGGTGTGAACCTTTGTCGCGGTGACGAGCCTCGCCGGCCCCCTCGGCGCTCGCCGGTTGTGGGCTAGAATCCGCCCTGCAGCCCGACGGTAAAGGTGTTGGCGTTGTATACAAATTGGCCGTCGGTCGAACTGCGATCTTCATACGCGTACTGGAGAGTGGCGCCCAGATATCTCGTGGCTTTGTACGTATAGCCCAAGGCAATATTTTTCAAGGTATCCGATCGAGGGGCGCTGGCGCCTACTCCACCCCCGCTCGTAAACTTATCCTGTTCGACGCCCACATTCAGATTGAGTCCGTTCCGTTGGGACAAGGAATGAGTCACCGCCAGATTGGCGCCCGTCGAGACGAAGAAGAGGCTTCCGAGCACCACCGTTTGCTGGATCGCCCGATAGGGCTGCAGGTTCACCGAGAGATAGGACGTGGGCGTCCACCTAAGATTCCCTGCGACATAGAAGTTCGAGGCGGAATCCTCGCTTCGCGTGAACTGGCTGAGCAACGGAGGAGGTTGATTGGTTTGGGCCTTTGAGAACCTCAGGAACTGATATCCGACCAACAGTTCGCCGGACGTCAGATCGCTGACCTGCCAGCGTGCCCCGGTGCTGATCATGTAGACATTACTGTCGAGGTTCTTATTCTGGTCGTAGATCTGCTGGTTGACCCCGGTGCTGATCAGGAGCGACGACTTCGGCGTGACGGCCCCGGAAAAGGTCATTCCGACATAGTTGTTCAACCGACTGTACAGGGGACCCAGCCCATTATTCGTGTAGTTCCATCGTGTTGACTGCAAGTTGAGCGCAAGACTTGCTTGAACACCCGTATACTCGACTCGGCCGGTCACACTGTCGGTCCGCCACTTGTTGACCTCGGCGAATTGCAGGTCCTGGGCAGACCCTCGAGGATCATGGCCGACCTTGTGTTCTCCTTGAAAGTCGACCTTGAGGCCGCCCGGAAAATCCAACTTGACTCGCCCGGACGCGGTCTGGTCCCGCACATCATTGGCTGGTGTTCGGTCGAAGAACAGCAAGTTGGTGCGATAGTCCACGATCAAGGCGTGGCGAAAGGCCATCGGCAATTGCACCTGGATGGCCGGAGCCATCGCATGGACAAAATCGCTGGTACGGTTGCTCGCCGTCCGGAAGACGTTGTCCGTGTACAGCTCCGCGAGCCCAAGAGACGGATGCAGCTTGAGCGGTCCCGCGGTGACGCCATCACTCGTCCGGATGGTTGAGAGAGCCCCTGGATACAAGGGATAGTATCCGGTTAATGGAAAGTTCGGCGTCAGGTAGAGAGACCCGAGGAGCGCAGGGTTCGCAAATTGCGAAAACCAGATAAAGCCCTGTCCGCCGGCAAGGCTTGTCGCGCCCTGAGGCGTTGACGGAGGCGTGCCGGTCTGCTGAGCCCAACTGACAGGCCCCGTGCCCGGCCAATCCAGGAGGACGGCGCAGCAGAGCGCAAGACTAACGGCGAGAATACGGCGGCGAGACGTAGAGGTCATGACAGAGCCTTCACCGTGACAAGATACCGGACTCATCTCGCTGCGACGACACACTGAGGCTCTGCTCGCCTTCCGGAGCTCCCGCTCCCGATGATACAGGCCGGTTCTTCAATGCGCCTGACGTCCTCAGCGTCAATCTTGACCGTCGCGCCCTGCTGGAGAAGTTGGACGCCGATGATCACGCAATGGGAACGCTCCCTGCGCACAAGGTTCCCACGCACTCCCGCCAATGGACCTCGAATGATTTCGACCAGGTCCCCCTCAGAAAGGCACATGGCCGATTCATACGGGATGCCGCTCTTCGTCAAGCGCTTCAGCGCGTCGATCTCTTCATCCGGAATCACTTCAGAGAACCCCGCTCTCCCCACAATATAGGCAACTCCGGGTAACTGTACCACCGTACTCCGATTGTGAACAGACAATCTGGCAAAACAGTATCCCGGGAAGAGCGGGGCCTCAATCACCTTCTTTCGATCGTGCCATTGGCTGACTCGCGGGAGGATCGGGAGCAGGTGCTCGAAGCCGAGCCTGTGTAGACGATCGCGGACAGCCTTCTCATGCTGCGCACGCGTCTTGAGAGCGACCCACTGTCCCCGATCGCGTTCGTCCGTCTCCCGAGATGCCTGGATTCCAGCGACGACCATGCCCCCTCCTTCTTGAACAGCCCGGCACGAGGACGTCCTGCCGCAGATACAGCTCCGCCCTGTGACTACCAGAAACCCCAGCCAGAAGCCGCTCTATGCCGTGTGACCACAAGAAACAAAGCCCAGAAGCCGCTCTACG
>JACRLS010000052.1 GCA_016235225.1 Nitrospirota bacterium
CAAGACCGGCAGATTGCGATGGACGCTCTGGAGAATGTCGGCATGCAGGACCACTGGAATACGCCGCTCGGGCATCTGTCCGGCGGGCAGCAACAGCGGGTGCTGATTGCACGGGCCCTGGCCCAACAGCCACAGGTGCTACTGCTGGACGAGCCCACGACCGGTATCGACATCGTGACGCAGCACAGCGTGCTGGACCTGATCCGACGGTTACACCGTGATCTCGGCCTTACGGTACTGCTTGTCACGCATGACATCAATATGATCCGCGCGCATGTGGACCGGCTCGTGCTGCTGAAAACCACGCTCTTCGCCGCCGGCCCCCCGGATGAGGTGCTGAAGGCCGACGTGCTCCAGCAGGTCTACGGGAAAGACCTGGTGGTCTCTGAGCGGGATCAGGTCATCGTGAGGGATTACCATCATCACTGAAGAAATTTTGGTGATTGAACTATTAAGCAATGTGCTCATCAACTGAATCAATGAACCGATGAGTCACTCGTTCAATGCTTGAGCTGCTCTCCTATGACTTCATGCTTCGGTCGCTGATGGCGGCAGCGTTGGTGGGCGCGGTCTGCTCGCTGATCGGCGTCTTTGTCGTGCTGCGGGGGCTGGCCTTCATCGGAGCCGGGACGGCCCATGCCGCCTTTGCCGGTGTGACGCTCGGCTATCTGCTGGGAGTCTCACCGCTGGGGCTGGCCATTGTGTTCGGCCTGGCCACGGCCTGGACGGCCGGCCTGATGGAAGAGAAGGGGCGGATGAAGCTGGATGTGTCGATCGGCATCCTCTACACCTCGACCATGGCCTTGGCGATTCTCTTCATCGGCCTGATGAAGGGCTACAATGCCGAGGTCTATGGCTATCTGTTCGGCAGCGTGCTGTCGGTGACGCCGGAGGAACTCGATACGATCCAGCTCTTGGGGTTGGTCGTGCTCGGGGTGATGGTGCTCTTTTCGAAGGAACTGTACTTCATCGCGTTTGATCAGGAGATGGCGGAAGCCTCGGGCGTCCCCGCGCGGCGGATCTTCTATCTGCTCCTCACTCTCGTGGCGCTCACCGTCGTGGTCTCCCTGAAGACCGTCGGGGCGATTCTGGTGTTTGCGATGATTTTGATTCCAGCCTCCACAGCCTACCAACTGACACAGAGCCTGATGCACATGACGATCTATTCTGTCGTGATCGGTGTTCTGTGTGCGGTGGGAGGGCTGCTGCTCTCCTATGCATGGGATCTGCCGTCCGGGCCGGCCATCGTGCTCCTGGCGGCCGGACTCTTCTTCCTCTCTGTGGTGTTTTCTCCCAAGCGCCTCCAACGCCCGGCGAGTGCGGGAGCATAGTGAAGACTGACTGCTGAGCAGGCTCTCAAGGCTGTTGAGCAGGCCAGAGACTATTCGAGGCGGGACTGCCTGGAGCGTGCCCACACCATGCCGGTCTGCTCCTGGGAGCTGAAGCCCAACCGTTCGTAGAACCCAGGCATCCGAGTGCAGAGCCAGAACAATTCGACCTTCTTCAGGCGTGGGTGATGCAGAATGCGTTGGACGATCTCCGTGCCGATCTTGCGGCCCTGGTAGCCTTTGGCGACGATCACGTCCCAGATCGATGCCCGAAAGACGTAGTCGGTCAGCACGCGCCCGAACCCGATGAGCTGATCGCCGTCCCAGGCGGAGACGGTCAGATCCGTGTTCGCCAGCATCTCACGGGCATCCTCGACCGACCGGCCTTTGGCCCAGGGGGCCTGCTGGAAGAGCGCGGCCAGTTGCGCGGGATCGATCTCCCTCTGCTCCGCAAAGGTCACCGCAGGCTTGAGAGCCACCGTGGGCTTGTTATATGGTATGCGGGACCGCCGCTGAGTCATGGGCGCTGGTTTCATATAACGGGTGTCCTTCAATGACGCAAGTGAAATCCTGTCCGCGCTGCTTTCAACTGATGTGGATCAAGGACGATCAGTTTGAGGTCCTTGACGAGAACACCCTGCGTGCCCGTTGTCCCCACTGCAAAGAACTGGTGCGCATCAAGCTGACGGGGCTGGGGGCGAATGCAGCCGGCCCCAAGATGGGCCACTGATCTTGAATCTCAAGGTTGAGGCTAAGGTTAAGGGTACATCGCCAGTCTTCGCTTACGACGCGGATCGACGACGGTCCGTCGCCTCATCCTTAGCCTGAACCTCAACCTAATTCTTTACAGTCCCTTTCCCGCTCCCGCGAGCTCTGGCTTGCTGCCAGGCATGATCTTGTGCAGGGCCAGCCGGTACTCCTTCATCCGCTCCGCATCCTTGGACGAGGCCCCAATTTCCTTATCCCGATGCATGCGCTCGAGGTGGTCCAGCACAGTGAGCAGCGGCTGGATCGCGCTCAACAAGTCGCCGGTTTCGAACGATTCCAAGGACTCAATGAAGTGGTCGGTCAGCCGGCGGTAGGTTGATCCGGCACTCTGATCGCGGAACCGGTAGACTGTTTTCTCATAGACGACGATCGCTTCAGGCAAGGGTTTCACCCCGCCCGGCACCGCTGCGAGGTGGACCACCGAGGGCAGCTTGGCGCTATAGGTCTTCAACGAGGAGACCAGCGCACCGATTGCATCGAGTACTTCGTTCACCCCTTCCATCCGATTCCTCTTCGCCTGTTGATACGCCGCTCGCCCCATGCTGTCAAGACGGCTTCTGGCCTGTTACGGTGGAGATTTCGCGGAGCGCCGCGATGACCTGTTCCATGTCGAGCGGCGTGGGCGCTGAGAATTCCCGGTAGGCGCCGGTCCGCGGATGCTGAAACCCGAGCGTCCTGGCGTGCAACATGACCCGGGGAATCTCGATCTGCTCCAGGCGGCGCACCTTCTTCCCCCCGTAGGTGGGATCGCCCAAGATCGGGTGGTCGATGGAGTTCAGATGCACGCGAAGCTGATGCGTGCGCCCGGTCCTGGGAAAGAGCGCGACCCGACTGGCGAGGGCCCCATACCGTTCGAGCACGCGATAGACCGTGGCGGATGGTCTGGGGCGAGCCGTCCGGGCCGAAAACTTCTTCCGCTCTCTTAGGTCCCTCCCTATTGCCAGTTCAATCAGGCCCTCGGTCTTCTTCATGGCCCCCCACACGAGGGCCTCATACTCCCGGGTGATGCTGTGCTCCTTGAACTGCGCGGCGAGGGCATGATGGGCCTGGTCGGTCTTCGCGACGACCATGACGCCCGAGGTTTCCTTGTCGAGCCGATGGACCAGCCCCGGCCGCTCCTTGCCCCCAATGGAGGAGAGGGTTCCGTCCGGACCGGTAAAATGGTGCAACAAGGCGTTCACGAGGGTCCCCGACCAATGGCCTGGCGCCGGATGGACCACGAGCCCGACGGGCTTATTGAGGACCACGAGTGCCTCATCCTCTTCCAGAATCTCCAGCGGAATAGGCTCCGGCTTGAGATCCAGCGGGGCCGGTCTCGGGATTTCGAGGACAATGCAATCCCCGGGCTTGATCTTCTGGCTTGGTTTGGCTGGCCGGTCATTGAGCCGGATGCACCCGTCTTCAATCAGGCGCTGCAGTGCGGACCGGGACAGGGCGGGATCTCGATGGGCCAAAAAGAGGTCCAAGCGCTTTCGCGTTTCGCCTGGGGTGACTATGAGTTCCACGCGCCTTGCCTCAAACGGTCGGTGGAGAATATCTCCCCTGCTCCCTGTGTCGGACGACAAATGCTCTGAGGGTCGACTATTATCCATCAGCACAACCAGCGGTGCGCCTCGCGTGCAAGAAGTGGTGGATTCCCACCTGCGTGGTGGTGGAATTCAACCATGTCGATGGTGCCTGCACTCGCGACGAGTCAATCCTCTCACACAATTCATTGAACTTTCAGCATGTTTTCATGGGTGGCCTTCTGGTACGTCG
>JACRLS010000289.1 GCA_016235225.1 Nitrospirota bacterium
CTGGTCGGTACTGCCTGGGGGACAGCACCGCCGGGCTGATACAGCACAGTTGCTGTTGCCCTGCGACGCTTCATCTCACAAAAAATAAAGACGAAAAAATGAGCAAAACACCCTAACCCCAGGCTTAGGGCGGATTTTTGTAACACAGTCCCTTTTCCTTTGTCAAAGTAAATTTGGACGAGAGGCCCCTGGAATGCTACCCAGAGATTGGACTGAGATATCGAGTCCACATCCAAGGAATAAAGAGTCTGTTGCACAAACCATTTTCGTCACGAGGCGAAGGAGACGTGGTCGGATGCAAGGCCACAGGCCCGAAAAAACCGGAGGTGTATCGGGGACCCGTTGCTCTTCTCGATGCGACGGGTGATGAATACATTGAGGATTTTTTCGGGCCGAGAACGACGCAGATGGCCACGGATCGTTCGCCGCAGTAGAAAGATAGTTTGCGCAACAGGCTCTAAGGTGTTGAAAATGAGGCCTTGAGACTGGAGAGAGAATCGAGCCAAGAGCCGGGGGAAACGGCGGCAAGAGACGATCAACGACCGACCGTGCGGCATAGCGGGTCACAGATGACCGCGAGCTCGTGCCGCTGCTTCCTCCTGCTGGGCCTCAAGCTGGCGTTGGGATTCCTTCTTGGTGACCCAGGCTTCCCAGGATGTGCCGGACGCCGTGTCCTCACCGCTCAAGGCGATGGCGGTGAGTTCGGCGTAGGCGAACTGTCGAGCGCCGGAGGCGTTCTTCGGATACATGTGGATAGAGGGCCGCGGGCCGTCGGCCACCCGGTTAAAGAGATACCCTTCAACCGTCTCCCCTGAAGCCAGCGTCACGGTCACATCGCCTCGATAGTCGAACGCCTGCTCTATGGCTTCAGCCAATTCAGCCGGCGTGGCGGGACGGAACACACGACCCTGCAAGGGGCGTTGCTCGGAGGTATGGGTCTTGGAGTCCGTCATCAGGGGAGCGGCCGGGGATGCAGGATGTTCAAGAAGGCTGAAATCTCACCCGCCCACCCTCGCGGCTATTTCACCCGCCCGCCCTGAGTCTGCCAAGACAGCCTCTTCGCCCAGGGCCGCGCCTTTCCGCGGGAAGGCCGTAGCGAGCGAAGAACTGAACTCTGAGCGATGAACGTCCCTCGACGTTGCTCGGGACCCTGAGCCTGTCGAAGGGCGGAACGCTGATAGTGAAAACCGTTTCTTTTGTTGTTCATAGTTCATCGCTCAGCGTTTCCCCGCCGGAGGTCTTTTTCAACACCCCGCTAACCGGCGTTGGGCATGAGCGTGGATTTGACCGTTCGCCCCAAACCCGACCATGAGCCGAAGGTATCGGCCACCGCCGAGGCTTCATAGCCGCAATGCACCATGCAATCGGCGCACTTCTCATTGCGCCCGGTCCCGTAGTTCTCCCAGTCGGTGTGCTCCATGAGCTCACGGAAGGTCGTCGTGTACCCATCCTGCAGGAGGTAGCAGGGCTTCTGCCATCCGAACACGTTATACGTGGGATTGCCCCATGGGGTGCACTGGTACTCCCGGCGCCCCATCAAAAATTCAAGGAACAGCGGCGATTGATTGAAGCGCCATCCGGACTTGCGGTTCCCGAGGATTTGGGAGAACAGGTGCCTCGTCCGGCTCCGCTTCAAGAAATTCTTCTGATCCGGCGCCTTCTGATAGCTATAGCCGGGGGAGATCATCATCCCTTCGACGCCCAAGGCCATCATCTGGTCAAAGAAGGTTCGAACCCGCTCAGGGTTCGCATCGTCGAACAGTGTCGTATTGGTCGTGACCCGGAACCCTCTGGTTAGGGCGGCCTTCATCGCCTTCACCGCCACGTCATAGACCCCATCGCGGCAGACGGCCAAGTCATGTTCGTCCCGCATCCCATCCATATGAATGCTGAACGTCAGATACTTGGACGGGGTGAACTCGGCAAGCTTCCGCTCCAGCAGAATGGCGTTCGTGCAGACGTAGACGTAGCGTTTCTGGGCCATGAGCCCGCGGACGATTTCCGGCAACCGGGGGTGGATCAGGGGCTCCCCGCCAGGAATGCTGACGATCGGCGCCCCGCACTCCTCCGCCGCAGCCCAGCACTGCTCGGGGGTCAATTGTTTGTCCAGGATATGGTCGGGGTATTGAATCTTGCCGCAACCGGCGCAGGCCAGATTACAGCGGAGAATAGGCTCGAGCATCAGAACCAGTGGATACCGCTCGATCCCCCGGAGCCGTTTGCCGAGGACATAGGACGCCACCGTCCACATCTGGGAAACTGGAACAGCCATCCCTGACTCTCCTCTATATGGTGATCGGCAGACCGGGCCGCCGAGGGGTAAGCACGCGAAACTAGGGGGCATTCTAACAACCTGGATTCCGGCAGGTCAACTTTCGGCGGTCGGTCCATGCTCAAACTGCGGGAATACTGGACGGAGCGGATTGGAGGCGCCGAGCGGGGAGAACTTGGGCAGCTAGAGCCCAGCCACATGGAGGCCGGTGGCCTGAGCGGCAACCGCCAATGCCTCGTCATGTGTCGCCATCACAAGATCCACGCCGCTCCGATCCTTCCAGAGCAGCGCGGTGGCCAGGTGGATGGCATCCAGCGTGCCCAGCGAGGTCGGCAGAGGTTGGGAGGCCCGGGCAAGCACGGTTCGCGTCGGCTCCACGATCTCCATGGCCTCCACCAACCGGAATATGGCTTCCCGCCGGGCAGCGATCTCCTGGTCATCGAGACCTTCGGCAAGCCGCAATCGGTCCAGCGTGCGGAGGCACTCCACTTCAACAAGGGCAGAGGCGACCCCTCGTTCAACAGCCCGCCACTGCTTGAATGCATTCGGCTGACCCAGGACGATGCGCAAAATGATCGAAGAATCGAGATAGGCGATCACCGTTCACCCTGACGCTCTTCCAGCAAGAGCTCGACGATATCGCGGCGAAGGCGTAAGGGTGGCGGCAATGGGACACGATGGAGCTTCGGCGCATCAGGGAGAGGCGCGCGTATGGCGAGCGAGGCCCCATTTTCCTCATAGGGCACGATGCGGGCGATCGGCGTATCCCGATCCAGCACCGTCAGGCTGCGTCCAGCCCTCACTTTGCGGAGATGCTCGCTGAGACGACTCTTCAAATCAGCGATTCGGACTCCAATCATGGCTATATGATAGTCACAACTGGTCAGAACTGCAAGTTCCGCTGTGGCATAGATGTATCCGCCTCACAGGACCGATTGTCGGCCCTCGATTCTTCCCACAATCTTGAATCCTTCAGTTGCCCATCCCACCTGTAAATAGAAAAAAAAACCAGGGGGACTCACCTGTCCCGTCTGCGGCAGCTCCGCTCTCGCGTATGGAAGCCTTGGGGGGAGTCTGACGACACCCCCTGGCCCCCCCGAAATCGTGCGCCCGCGTGTCCCGCCGGCGCGGAATCTCCACAGACAGAGATGCCAACATGTATGACAGAAGGAAAGGTTGGAACCGGGAGTAAAGA